>QMWA01000109.1 GCA_003661385.1 Thermoproteota archaeon
AATACCACATGATGGAACCAGGAGAGCAGGAGGCAGAAGAGGCAGAAGAGTGTAAACATGGCTGCCCTAAGCGAGGTCACAAGGCAGAAGATAACAGTAAGAGAACTAGAGCAGAGGAGAAGCTTACTCAGAAGGTATGATCCAATAAACCTCAGCCTACCTAACTGGGAAGGTCGGCGGATTAAAGACTATGTAATTGCTGTCAGGGAGTTTGATGTGGATCAAGGCCCCTTAAGCACGTTAGTCGATGAGGTGCTGCAAATAGAGAGAGAAGCAGACGTGATAATAATCTACGTGCCTGAGATAGTAGCCTATGACTTAGATGGCCTGGAAAAGAAGCTCAACTCACTTCTAGAAGATCCAAGTAAGGTGGAAATAGTAGAAGTAGTACATGAAGGCATACCCACTCCATCACAGGAGCCTTACAGGCCCACTGCTACAGCTAGCAAACGTAGCTCCCATCACATACAGTACAAGAGGATAGCCGAGCAGGCTACACCAGCAGCTATAGGAGACAAGCCTCGAGAAGGAGCTCCCCCGCCAGTCTCCCGTGTGATAGCAGGCTTAAAGGAGAAGCCTAGTGAAGGCAAGCTGACCATCACAATAGACCAGCTTGCAACACTAATCCGCGGTATTCTATCAGAGACGATAAGAGAGGTTGTACGAGAAGTCCTAGATGAGAGAAAAAGATACGACTCCCTTATCCTCTACCTCCTCCTAAACAGAGCAGAAAGCGACAGCTGGAGGCACGAGGTTCATAGCCTCTCAAGAGAGCTCAATAGGCTGCAACAAGAGCTAAAATCTATGCTGTCAGCTCAAGCACAGAGGCCTCTCCCACAGAGACCTATAGAGCATAGGTCAATGGCATCTGAGCATAGCGGTGAAGAGCACCTTATGGCCACAGAGCTAGTTCAGCCTGAGCCTGCCTCCCAGCATTCTGATGTCTTTGAGGATAACCCCTGGGCTGAGGTTCTTCTCAGCAAGAAGAAGGATGGTAGCCGTGAGAATCGAGAAGGTGGAGGTTAAAGGCCTTGAGATGAAGTTTATACTCAAGGAGGCTTCTCCAGCTAAAGCCAATGCTCTCAGAAGGGCGATACTCACAGATGTGCCCACACTAGCTATAGACGAGGTCATCTTCTTCGAAAACACCACATCTTTCTTTGATGAGTATATCGCCCACAGGCTAGGGCTTATTCCCCTTAAAGCAGACATAAGCTCCCTAAACCTGCCATCAGAGTGCGAGTGTGGTGGAGGAGGCTGCCCCAAATGCACTGTTGTCCTGAACTTAGATGAGAAAAGTGATGTAGACTACAGGGTGATATACTCAAGCTCACTAAAGTCAAGTGCACCTGATGTCCAACCTGTCTCACCTAAGATACCGATTGTGACGCTGATGAGAGGAGAACGCCTCAACCTACAGGCTGTAGCTCGTCTGGGAACTGGAAGAGATCATGCAAAGTGGCAGCCAGTCTCAACAGTCTCATACAAGTACATGCCAATCGTCACAATCGACCAGGAGAAATGCGACTCATGTGGTATCTGCATACAGTACTGCCCGAAGCATGTGCTAGCTGAGGAAAATGGGAGAGTTGTAGTCAGGGATCTGGAAGAATGCTCTCTATGCAAGTCATGTGTGAGAAAGTGCCCAAGGTCGGCTATAGAAGTAGAAGGAGACCCAACATGCTTCATATTCAAGCTAGAGTCTGTAGGAGCTATGCCACCTAAGCAGATAGTCGAGATGGCCTTAAATGCCCTAGTAAAGAAGCTTGAAGAGCTTAAGAAGTATGCTAAGGGGATACTGGAGGCAGTAGTCATCTGAGAGCTTCTCACATACTCAGATACCCCTCATCCACCTTGTATACAGCAAACTACCTCTCTACCTGCATAGGCGATTAGTTTTTATTCCCCCCACCTACTACACTCTTAGTGCGGGGGTCGCCAAGCCTGGTCAACGGCGCAGGGATGAGGAGCCCCTTATGAACCCTGTCCCTTAGGGGTTCGTGGGTTCAAATCCCACCCCCCGCACTATAGAAGGCGTTCTCCGGTGCGTCGCAATGGTATCACACAGGTACTTGGCCAAGAAAAAGCTCAGAGCACTAAAGAATCACTCTAAACTCTGGAGAGTAGTGTACAGATACGTTAAGAGGCCCAGGAGGAAGATGGTTGAGGTGAATGTGAGGAAGCTAAACTATCTAACCAAGGAGGGAGACATAGCTGTGGTTCCTGGAGTAGTGCTAGGTGGAGGCGAAATAGACCATAAGATAACTGTGATCGCCGTATCCTTCACAAAGGGAAGCCTTAAAAAACTAGAAGAAGCCAGATGCAGGTGCGTGTATATATGGGAACTCGATGAGCCACCAAGAGGTCCAAACATCAAGCTGATCACATGAGGTTTAAGCCATGCAGCTAGACAAAGACGTGATAGTAGTTGATGCATCAGGTCTAATACTTGGCAGAATGGCAAGCTTCGTAGCAAAGAGGCTTCTAGAAGGCTACAGGGTGTGGGTCGTAAACTGTGAGAAGGCTGTGATTTCTGGGAGGAAAAACGTGGTATTCGAAGACTACCTAGCTAGGCTCCACAGGAAAGACAGAGCATCCCCTCTTAAGGGCTCCTTTGCAACACGGAGGCCTGATAGGATAGTCTGGAGAGCAATAAGGGGTATGGTTCCAAGAGACCAACATAAGGGCAGAGAAGCACTAAGGAGGCTGAAAGTCTTCATAGGTACACCAAAGCACCTGGAGAACGTTGAGAAGGTCGATGAAAGCAAGCTTCCTAAGTCCAGTGCCAAAAGGTTAAGTGGGAAGTATGTCACAGTAGAGGAGGTAGCTAGACGCCTTGGGTGGAATCCATGAGCTTTGGAGCTGAGAAGAAGCCTTATGTCTTTGCTTCAGCCAAGAGGAAAACTGCTAGAGCTGCTGTAGTCATCAAGCCAGGTAGAGGAGAGCTCAGGATAAACGGCTTTCTTGTAAACGTCTACGCCCCAAACGAGTTCGTCAGAGCAAAAATACTAGAACCCCTAAAGATAGCTGAGCTTATCTTAGGCGAAAATTCCCTCCAGAACCTCGATATACATGTGACTGTAAAGGGTGGAGGCTTCATGGCTCAAGCCGATGCAGCTAGAATGGCGATAGGGAGAGCCCTTGTAGAGTGGACTGGATCAGAGGAGCTTAAAGAAGCTTACGTCGAGTACGATCGCACGATAATCGCTGGAGACCCAAGGCAGACTGAGCCAAAGAAGTTCGGAGGGAGGTCAGCTAGGGCAAGAGTGCAAAAGTCTTATAGGTAAAGTCCCTCAGCAGACAGGGGTGCTAGTTGAGTACTACATACAAGACAGCTGGAGAGCTTAAGAAAGGCCACTACATAGTCATAGATGGGGAAGCCTGCCAGATAATATCAGTCGATAAGTCAAAGCCAGGAAAGCATGGTGCAGCAAAAGTTAGAATACAGGCAATAGGAGCATTTGACAAGAAGAGGAGAGAAGCCATACTCCCTGTCGACGCCAGAGTAGAGGTTCCAATTATAGACAAGAGATTAGCTCAAGTAACATATGTAGGCTCATCTGAAGTCCAGCTCATGGATCTAGAGACGTTCGAGACATTTGAAGCTGAGCTCCCAGAGGACCCAGATTTAAGAGAGAAATTAGCTGTAGGAGCTGAAGTAGAGTACTGGATTGCTTTGAACAAGAGGAAGATAATGGGGGTACGCTCCAAAGCATAGGTGCCTACAGTGAGCCTACGCCAGCTAGGGAAGTCGATATCTGATGCTGTAAGGAAATTCCTCAGAGTACCAACTGCAGATGAGCGAGCTGTAAACACTCTCCTAAAGGAAATCCAGAGAGCTCTCATAAGGGCAGATGTGAACGCGAGGATAGTAGCAGACTTCACAAGAAAAGTAAGGGAAAGAAGCTTATCATCAGAGGTACCTCCAGGCTTTTCAAGAAAAGACATAGTCCTAAAGTCTGTCTACGATGGGTTAGTAGAGATACTCGGTGAAAAAAAGCCTACCCTACAGCTAGTCAAGGGCACTAACATAATGTTGTTCGTTGGCATAGAAGGCTCAGGGAAGACAACAACTGTAGCCAAGCTAGCTGTACTGCTGAAGAAAAGAGGGTACCTCGTAGCAGTGGTCTGTGCCGACGACCATAGGCCAGGTGCCTACCAGCAGCTCCTAGACCTGCTATCAGAGTTTGAGATCCCAGTATACTGGGAGAGAGGTGTTAAAGCTCCAGAACTTGCGGAACGTGGCGTCAAGAAGTTTAAAGAAGAAGGCTATAAGATAATCCTGGTAGATACAGCAGGAAGACACAAGAATGAGCAGGAGCTGATAGAAGAGATGCGAGTGATCTCAGATAGGATAAAGCCAACCCACACTTTTTTAGTAGTAGATGCCGCAATAGGGCAGTTCGCCTATCAGCAGGCAAAAGCCTTCCATGAAGCTGCTCCAATAGGAGGAGTAATTATAACCAAGCTAGATGGCACAGCAAAGGGAGGTGGAGCCCTATCAGCAGTGGTGGCGACCGGAGCGCCAATATACTTCGTCTGCACTGGTGAAAAGCTAGGTGAAATAGAACCATTCGATCCAAATGGGTTTGTATCTAGGCTTCTAGGGATGGGAGACCTCAGAGCTCTATCTGAGAAACTGCATGAAGCATACCTGGAGATGAAAAGACTTAAGGAAGCAGAACTCATGCCAGAGAAGTTCAATCTGCTAGCATTTAGGATACAGCTACAGCAAGCGAGGAAGCTAGGTCCACTAACCAAGCTACTGGATCTCCTTCCAGGAGGCTTAAGCCTCAACCTACCACCTGAAGTCGCTCAAGAGGCTTCTAAGAAGATCGATAAGTGGCTGGTCATAATGAACTCAATGACGAGAGAAGAGCTTGAGAACCCGAAGATAATAAACAGGTCTAGGATAAACAGGATAGCTAAGGGTGCAGGAGTATACCCAGAAGATGTGAGAGAGCTGTTATCAAACTACAAGAGAGCAAAAAGGATGATGAAGGCTTTCAAATCAGATAGAGCTGCTAAGCGGATGCTAGAAAAGCTTACAAAGTCAGTGCTATAGGATGCAGTCCAAAATCCCCCTATGCAAGCACTGTGTCAACAGGATAAGGAGCCGAGGCCTGCTTAAGGTAGAAGTTGTTGAGCCACCAGCTTGTTTCATCTGTATGGGGATTATAGACAAGCTATACGAGTTGATTGATGAAGCCGTCAGCAAACTGAGCGAAATAGAGTACAGCAAGCTGAAAGCTGCTACCCGCATACCCTCCAACATAGTAGAAAGAGAGGATACGATAAGATCTCTATACAACGCTGAAATATACCCCCCGATCAAGATGTACGTGAATAAGCTACTAGATAAGGAGCTATCCACTAGAACAAACTGCTCCATTTCATCTACAGCTCCAGACATTATAGTGCTATTTGACTTACCATTGTGGACAGTAACCCTCCAAGTGAACCCGTTATTCATCTCTGGAAGGTATCTAAAGCTTGCCAGAAACATATCTCAAGCAACATGGTACTGCAAAAGATGTAAAGGTGAGGGCTGCAGCAGATGCAACTGGACAGGATACACTTACCCCTACTCAATTGAAATGCTAATATCACAGCCGATACTCGAGCTAACTGGCGGCATAAGGGCAGTATTCCATGCCAGCGGCCGCGAGGACGTCGATGCCCTAACCCTAGGAGCAGGCCGTCCATTCATAGTAGAAGTACTGCAGCCAAGGAGAAGGAGGATAAACCTAAGAGAGCTAGAAGCCGAAATAAACAAGAGAGCTGAAGGACTAGTAGAGGTTAGAAACCTCTCCTTTGCTCTGTCAAGCTCAGTAAGGCTCATGAAGCAGGCTGAAGCTAAAGCACCCAAAACATACAGGGTGATAGTCCGGTCTGAAGACAAGCCGCTAACAGAAGAAGATGTGAGAAGAGCTGAAGCAGAGCTATCTGATAAGCTCTGCTTCAGCTCTTCTCACATCTTCTTCTGTTAGCGGCTTGTCTTCAGACCGGACTATCACCCTGTATGTTTTGGG
>QMWA01000110.1 GCA_003661385.1 Thermoproteota archaeon
GACCCAGAGGACACATACACTCCATGCTGGCTGAGCATCATCATGATGGCCTCTCCCTCAGCATACAGGAACGAGACGTTCAGGTTAGAGGGGCTCCTAAGCTCCCTAGGCCCATTCAGCACAGTATGCTCGATCCCGTCTAGGATCCCATCCATCAGCTTATCTCTCAAAGCTCTCATGTGCCTGGTGAACTCCTCCATTCCTCTAACTCCTATCTCAGCTGCCTTAGCAAAGCCCACTATGGCAGGCACGTTCTCTAAGCCAGGCCTAAGCTTAGAGGTGGCTACAGGCCCGTACATTATGGGCTCGATAGAGGTCCCCTCCCTGATGTACAGCGCTCCAGCTCCCCTAGGTCCATGTATCTTATGGGAGCTCAGCGTAGCTAAGTCGACATCAAGCTTCCTCACGTCAACATCAACCTTAATGAAGGCCTCCACAGCATCAGTGTGGACTATGGCCTCAGGAGACTTGTCTCTGACAAGCTCAACGAGCTCCCTGACAGGCTCAATAGTCCCTATCTCGTCGTTTACAAAGTTCACACTTACCAGGATGGTGTCCCTCCTGAGGAGCCTCTCGAGCTCATCAAGCTTGACAAACCCCTCCTTGTCAACGGGAGCATAGTCGACCTCAAAGCCGAGTGAAGAGAGCTTTTCAGCAGAGAACAGCACAGACTGGTGCTCTATACTCGAGACGATGACGTGCCTCCCCCTGCTCCTAGACGCCAAGGCAGCTCCAATCACTGCCAGGTTGTTAGCCTCAGTTCCACCAGAAGTGAAAACAACTTCCTCTCCCCTAGCTCCGATGAGGGAAGCGAGCTTAGCCCTACTCTCCTCAACAGCTTCTAAGGCAGCTGCACCAGGCCCATGCAGGGCAGCAGGGTGCCCATACGCCCTGTCCTTGAGGTAAGGAATCATCTCCTCAAAGACCAGAGGGTCAATTCTGGTCACATTGTTGTTATCGAGATACACTTCCAAAAATCCCACCTGCTATAACCCTGTTATATCACCGAGGATAAAAGCATTCAGACAGCATCCGCACCACAAGCCATACTACTGCTATCATGCCATCAGCGGGAGCTTAGCTTGCAGCAGAAACCCTCCTTAAAGCCAGTACACTAGCAGCCAGCTATGAGCTCAGTGGAAGCCTGCACCTGATGGCACAGCTACAGGAGCCCTAGGCTGCAGCCTACGCAGGCTACGGGGCTGATCTAGGCTAAACCCTCAGCAGCATGCAGCAGCCTAACATGGCTAAAGCTGCAGCAGCTAGCTACACCTGCTATCCATCTAGCTAAGTAAGCATGCTGAGCCCCTGTCTTTGTCAGCTGCCTTCACTCAGCTACCGCCTGGTTGCTGCAGTAAGCCCTGACACCAGTATGCTGGGGATCTTCCCAATAGGGCTCAGCCTCAGGTCTGAGCCTACCCTAGCAGTCTTAAGCATTTCATAGAAGTTCCCTGCTATAGTGGTTGGTGGAAGCGGGTGCTCTATGCTCCCTCTCCTAACCAGGAAGGCATTCGTAGCGACGACGCTGAAGTCTCCTGTGACATAGTTTGCGTGCCCTAGCCCCATCAGGTCTCCTCTAACATACACCCCAAGCTCGACTTCAGATAGCAGGTCATCTGGGCTCCTAGAGCTAGGCCTCACCATGTAGTTCACCTCTCTTATCGAAGGCTGGCTCGTGAACCAGCTTCTCATCCCGTTTCCAGTGCTCTTCTTGCCTTCTATGTGGGCTGCATAGCTATCGTAGAGGTAGTTTCTCAGCATCCCATCCTCTATCACAGGCTTCACGGTGGTAGGCACTCCTTCCCCGTCGTAGGCTACTGTTCCTAAGCCATCTTTCATCCAGGCGTCATCTACTATGGTGAGCTCCTTTGATGCAACTTGCTTCCCCAGCTTCCCCTCTAGCCTGCTCCTCCCCTCCTGAACAGACCTAGCTGAGACACCATATGTCAGCATGCTTAGCATCATGCTTGCTGTAGTGCTGTCGAACAGCACATGCCCTACTACTGGCTGGTCAAGGCCTCTGGCGCCTAGCGAGTCGGCTGCAAGCCTAGCAGCTCTCTCACCTATCCCAGCTAGCTCAGCTATCCTCCTGCCATACACGTGGTCTGACCCTGTCCTCTCCTCGCTTCCATCAGAAACCTTACACTCCACTATTCCCATGAACTTGCTTGCTCTATCACCGCAGCTGATCCCTCTAGTGTTAGCTACCCCGAACATGTAAGCTTGTGTGTAGATGAACACTACCACATACTTCACCCTCCTGTCTGCGGACAGAGCCTCGCTTGAAACGCTCTTTGCCTGAGGCACTACATCTGCGGCTCCAATCTCGATGATCTGCTCATCAAACCCCCCGCTCCTAGCTGGCCTCCTCACTGGGTCTGGGAGCCTGTGGAACTTGGGGTCCTCTGGCCTCACTCTAGCTATCTCGACAGCCTTCTCAGCTGCGCTTCTCAGCTTAGCTTCCTCTAGGCTGCTAGCAGAGGCAAAGCCAACTTTCCTGCCTATCACAGCTCTGACACCAACTCCAGCGCTCACTCCCTCTCTTGTCGAGAACACGTCTCCCTGAAGAGTAGTGTAGGTGTCTTTAGCCCAAGCTACGTAGGCCTCCGCCTCATCTGCTCCAGCTGCCTTAGTCCAGCTTGCTACTCTCTCAGCTAAGCCTATCAGGTCGCTTAGCTCTACCTCAGCCAACTCTCTCACCACCGAACATGGCCTCCTTAACCAGGATGTGAGGGCCACCAAGCCCGACGTAAAGCGGAGCCTGCCCCATCTTGCCGCATCCGCCGAAGAAGCTTGAGTACACCTTAAGCTCCCCAGTTTTCGCCTCTATGTTCCTCAGGAATTCTAGTATGTGCCCTAGTATCGCTACGTCCTTGAATGCAGCCTTGACCTCCCCTCCCTCCACAAGATAGCCTCTTGTCGCCTTGAACATGAACGAGCCATCGAAGTTAGCTTGCCCTCCTGCTGTCCCACACGCATATACTCCATTCCTGAGCTGTTCCAGGGCCTCTTCCAGCGTCAAGTCTCCTGGTGTAAAGTAGGTGTTTCTCATCCTGCATATCGGCTCGAACGTGTAGTCTACTGCTCTAGCGTTCCCTGTCGGCTCTACTCCAGCCAAGCTTGCCGTCCACCTTGTGTGCAGGTAGCTCCTCAGCACACCCTCCTCTAAGATAACCACCCTCCTAGCCTCAACACCCTCATCATCACATGGGACTCTAAAGCCAGGGTAGCCCTCAACCCCGACCACGCCCTCATCCACCACAGTGGCCTCGCTACTACCGAGCCTCTGCCCTATCTTACCTGCCAGCGGGCTTCCTCCAGTTGCCACAAAGTCGTACTCTGACATGTGCCCAAACGACTCATGTGCCAACACACCTGCTAGCCTGTTATCTACCAGCGCTCTGTGCTTCCCTACCGGCGGCTTCACCCCTCTAAGCTTCTCTAAAGCCCACCTTGCTGCATTACCCCCCATCACCTCTGGGGAGTGCTCTCCAGTGAAAGCCTCAAACCCAACTGTCCCACCGAAGCTGTCTGCTGCATCAGCCATCTCCCCTCCCTCCTTGCACACCACACTGAAGCCCATGCTCGCGACCAGAAACTCAACTCTAGCCTCGCTGTCGCTGCTGACCAGGTACCTCCAGCCATAGGCCTCTCCGTACCTCGAGATGGTCGTCGCTAGAAGCCTGCCAGCTGCCTCCTCCGCTTCTCTCTCACCAGCATGCAGAGCCTCCTTCTTCTCGTCTATGCTAGCCTCGCCAGGATGCCTCCTAACCTCCACCCTGAACGTCCCTCTAGCAGGCTTGCACTCCGCAGGATGCAGCCTGAGCTTAGTATGCCTAGATGCAGCCTTAGCGATCCTGAAAGCTCTCACAGCAGCCTCCCTTACAGCCTCCCTGGTGAGCATGTTGGTGTACGCGTACCCTGTAGCTCCGTCAGCGAACACTCTGACACCCACCCCTACAATCCTCTTGTAGTCAACCAGCTTCACAGTCTTCTTCTCAGATCGCATCGAGAACACTGTGATATCCTCTCCCCTAGCCTCAACTAGCTCCGCCCCAGCTTCCTCTCCAGCTCTCACCGCTAGTGCAAGAAGATCCTCCATCTAAGCTACACCTGCAGCTCCAGTACCGTATACTTAAAAAGATGGCTCACCTGATATGGCTCCAAGATATACAGCACTAGACCTAAGCAGTGTTAGGAGGGGGTACACAAGGTGCGCAGCACGCCTCCCCACTCTCTTGCCAAGGCTATGCTAGTTTTCACACTCCCTCACTGAAGTAGGGACCTCTTGTGCTAGGAGCCCCCAGGAGCATCGAGCACCTATCAACATGGCATCAGAAGCCCTGGAAGAGGCTTCCAGGCTGTCAAGCTGCGTCCAGAAGCCTGCCGATGAAGCTGGCATCTGCTTCATTATGGCTGAGACCCTGCATCTGAAGTCTAGCTCTCTTGGCTTGTTGGAGCTATCTGAGTTTACCTGCTTTTAAACAGCTCTCTCCTGCAGAACATGTGCTGCTCTTTTCTGCAGAGAATCCTGGCTGTTTATAAGCTCTGGGGCTTTAGGCGCTATTGGTGGTGGAGTTGGATGCTATCGTCTGCGAGGAGGTTAGGAAGAGGTTCGGTGAAGTAGAGGCTCTCAGGGGTGTCAGCCATACTGTGCCTAAGGGGGAGATACATGTGCTACTAGGCCCTAATGGCTCAGGCAAGAGCACTCTGATGAAGATAGCTGCTGGAGTCCTCTACCCTGATGGCGGCAGGGTGCTGGTATACGGTAAAGAGCCCTATAGGGACTTTAGTGTCAAGGGTATGATAGGCTATGCACCGCAGGAGTACACACTCTACGAGATGCTGACTGGCCTTGAAAACTACATGTTCTACGCTGGCCTCGAGGGTGTCTCGAAGAGGGAGGCTCTAGAGCAGTATGGGAGGCTCAGGGAGACCCTGGAGCTAGGAGAGTGGTTTGAGAAGAGGAAGGTGAAGACCTACTCTGGTGGGATGGCTAGGAAGGCTAGCATAGCTGTGGCCTTAGCCAGCGACCCAGAGGTTCTGATCCTAGATGAGCCTACGACAGGACTGGATCCAGATGCTCGGAGGAAGCTATGGGATGCGTTACTCAAGCTCAAGAGGGAGAAGACTCTCATCGTGGCGACCCACATCTTCGAGGATGCTGAGGTTCTCGCAGACAAGGTTGTGATCATGCACAGGGGAGAGATCAAGGCTGTTGGTGAAGTCGATGAGCTCAAGAGGAAGGCTGAGTACAGCTTCGCTGTCGACCTGGAGCTCATGGAGGAGCCTGGCGGGGAGGTAGAGCAGCTGATACACTCATCTAGTGAGATTGTGGTGAGGACAGGATTCACATACAGGCTTTACACCAATGACCCAAGCCTCATGCCTGAACTCAAGGAGAAGCTAGCAGAGCTTGGGGTGAGACTGCTCAAGCTTGAGCTACGCCACATATCTCTCGCAGACGTTTACTTCATGGTGACGGGGGTGAGGCTAGAGTGAGGTTGAGGGCGCTTAAAGCTGTGTTCACCAAGGAAGTCAAGCTGTCCTTCAGGAAGAAGGCTGTACTCTTCTGGGGTATGATATTTCCACTGATGCTCCTAACCCTGCTAGTTGTGCTCTTCGCGCCCAAGGGAGAGCAGCCAGCCTTAACCAAAGTTGTCGAGGTGTACCTGCTGCCTGAAGAGAAGTCAAGGGAGCTCCTAAACTACACTAGGGTGATGGCTGAGTACATGTCTAACCTGACTACAGATGGAGGAAAGCTATTTGAGGCCACAGTATACGATGGGACGCTAGATGCTGCTTTAGAAGCCTTGAGGAACGGCACTATAGATGCTGTCGTTTTCATTCCTAAGGATGCTCCCAGGGTCTTTGAGGAGAGCTTAGCTATCAAGGCTAAAGTGTATGTGCTGACTGGCACCCCTAACCCGACAGAGGAGAGGCTGAGCAGGCTGTCGCTGAGCATATTCTTCAACAGCTCATCCACCTATGCTAGGC
>QMWA01000111.1 GCA_003661385.1 Thermoproteota archaeon
AAGCTGGTCTTCATCTGGTTCTTTGCCCTGCTGCTCATAGCAGTTAGGGAGTCTCTCCAAGTGGACTACAGCAGGGCTTTTGTCTCGGCTGCAGTCGGCGTGGTGGCGTCTAGGCTGGTCTTGCAGCTGCTAGACCAGGCTACGCTGCTCCTAGGCTAGGTGCTGGCGGCAGCTAGCAGCCCCTGCAGGCCTGTAGAGTGAAGACTTCACTCGTCATAGAGCTGTCTTCAGGTGAGCTTTTCTACCAGCTCAACCACGTTCCCCAGTGGGGTGCTGGAGTTGGGTGTGATAGACATGTTAGCTGACCTTGGAGAGGCTATAGAGAGGCACCTGAGCAGTGCTGTGGTGTCGCTGCTCGTGATAGCGCTGGCATGGATCCACCATGGAGTGAGCGCCATGATAGTGACCCTGCTAGTAGTAGCCATATACGCCAGGGGGAGGAGGCCTCCTACACCTCCACCTCAAGCTGCAGCAGGCGAGGAAGCTCCTGGAAAGCCTGAGGAGAGGAGGAACAACGTCAGCCTGCTGCTCGGGATGATCATGGTGTTCGCTGGAGTCTACTGGCTTCTAAAGGAGTACCTCCCCCAAGCTACCATACCAGGGTCTGTTGCACTGGTCATACTCGGCCTTATCCTGATAGCAGTAGGTGTTAGAGGTGAGGAGCGTGGGGAGAGCAGCAACAAGCCTAGGTAAGCTGCTGGTGTGGGTTGGCCTCGTGGTCTTGGGGTACAGGTATGTGCCATGGAGCCAGCTTCCAGGGTACTATAGGCCTCTAGCCCTGGTTGCAGCTGGGCTTCTGATGGTGGCTGCAGGGGTAGCCAAGCCTAGAGTGGAGTCTCTTGCAGCAAGAGAGGCCATAAGCCTGGCTGCAGTAGCTGCGCTGGCAGTGGCTACAGCAGCCTTCATATCTCTACTGGCTTCAGCCTCCACTGGGATCTGGCTGCCTGGGCCATATCAGGCCAGCAAGACCAGGACGCTGTCAGAGAGCCTCGAAGGCGTCTCAGAGCTCAGGATCGAGGTGAGTGGTGTCTCCTGTGACATCAGAGTACACAGCTGGAATAGAAGCGAGGTCGTGGTGAATGTGACAGCATATGTCAGGGGGGCTTCAGACCCTGAGGCGGCTCTCAGGAAGCTGCTCAGCTCGATCAGGGTAGACTCATCTAGGTCAGATGGTACTTTGAGGATTGAGGTCAAGGAGGAAGCTCAGAGGTACTTCTGGTGGTGGGTTGCATCCCACATCGATGTCGACGTCTACGTCGGCAACATTACATCGAGCATTGTGGCTGAGGCTGTAAGCGGGGACATGGAGGTTGAGCTGGCTAGGGGAAGCGTGAAGCTCGAGACTACAAGCGGGAGCATAAGAGTTGTTGGAGGCATGCTAGAGCATGTCGAGGCTAAGGCTATAAGCGGGGACATAAGGGTTGAGGGGTTCGCCAGCAGGATAGCTGCATCTACGACCAGCGGGGACATAAGGGTCAGGCTCAAGCCTGCTGGAGACTGCGTCTGCGAGCTTAAGGCGGTAAGCGGGGACATAGATGTCCAGATAGCAGGAGACCACAGTGTAGGCTGTAAGGTGAGGCTTGAGACCATGAGCGGCAGCCTGAGAGCCGATGTGCCGCAGATGAGGCTGACAGTGGATGAGAGCAGGAGGAAGGTTGGTGAGACCGCTGGCTTCGACGATAAGCCCATCAAAGTCGAGGTCAGCGCTGAGACCACGAGCGGCAGCATATCTGTCGAGGCACCAGGAGGCTAGCTCACCCACTTTACTGCAGCTAGAGCTGCAGGTCAGTACTGGCCCAAGGAGCCGTCTCTCCTGCTCGAGTTATACCCTCTCCTGAACACCTCCATTGATATCGGGGCTGTCACAGCTGTGAAGGCGAGTAGAGACCTTATGTTCGCAGCTACCCTAGGTGATGCTAGGGTTTCGCCTGCCATAAGCGTCAGCCTCAAGGCGTCTAGCGAGTAGGTTAGCGGGAAGGCTTTGCTGAGGACTCTGAGCCAAGGTGGTAGCAGGCCAAGCGGGTAGAGCACGCCTGAGAAGAGCTGGGTTGACCAAGAGAAGAGCCAGACAACAGGGGACCCCTCCTTGAACTTCATTATGACCCCAGCGCTGAGCACACCTATTGTAGAGTGGCTTACTATCAGCAGCAGAGACAGCACTGCAGCTGCTATGGCTGAGCTGAAGGAGACCTCTAGCTTAGCTCCTAGAGCTAGCCCTGTAGCTAGGGCTGCAGCTAGGAAGTACGTTGCTAGGATGAAGGTTGCCAGGGACTTTCCAGCTAGGAAGGTTATGAAGCCGGTTGAGGTCGATAGTATGCTCTCCATGGTGCCTCTCCACTGCTCCTCTCTTATGGCCTCAGCTATCCCCTGGATCGCCCCAAAGACATACATCTGGAACGCCAGGCCTAGCACAGCGAAGGTGAAGAAGTCTCCTCTCCCATATGCTTCAGCTACAGCTCTAGGTGAGGTGAACTTCGAGACGAGCACGTAGGTTGCCACGTGCAGGACTGTCCCAGTCACATCTAGTATGACCCACAGCCTGTAGGTCCACCAGGTCTTGAGCTCGACTAAGGCGAGCTCCCATATCTTCCGGATGACACCTACCCTAGGTGTGTACTCCTCTGACAGGGCTTCTACCACGCTGGATCGGCTCAACACAGGACACCTAGTAGGTGGCTGTCTCACCTAGCTGCCTGACCCTATTATACCCCCACTTGAAGGAGAGCATGCTGAGGGGTATGAAGAGCGCGGAGAACCCTAGGAGCACGAGAGTGCTTCTCCACACGCTTGGGCTAGCTAAGGTCTCTCCTAGGATCAGTATCCTCCTTAAGGCGTCTATCCCATGGGTGTATGGTATCGCAAGCGATATGGCCTTCAGCAGAGGGTACTTCTCCAGCATCTTCAGCGGGAACATGATCCCTGAGAAGAACTCTGCGAACACTGTGAAGAAGAAGGTCAGGGGGTCTCCCTTCTTGTAGACGAGGATCACTCCAGCTGAGGCTATCCCTAGGCTGAACAGCGCTACCACCATCACCACGAAAAGCAGAGCCGCTGAAGCTAGTGTAGCTGGTGTGGCCACGTACCTCACGCCTAGAGCGTAGCCTGCAGCGAAGCTTCCGAGGAGCCAGAAGAGGCCTGTTGTGAACCCCCTTGCTGACTGCCCTATGACGTAGCTCCACAGGGGTATCTGGCTGCTCACAACTGTCTCGAACGTCCCCTCCCTGATCTCATGCTGCATGGCGTGGCTCAGCCTGTTCACACAGGCCCAAAGGTAGTATGCTGTCGCTATCCCTACCAGCGAGAACGCTAGGTAGCTTTCCCCGTAGCCTAGCTCCCTGAACTCCTCTGGTGGGATCTGGAAGCTCATGAAGTAGTACATCGCTATCGATATCATGGTGTTGAGGATGTCTGATGCAACCCAGAGCTTGTACGAGAGGAATATCTTCATCTGAGCCCAGAACACAGCCCATATGTGCCTGAGCCCTCCTCTAGCTGGCTTGAAGCCCTCTCCCAGCAGGGACACGAGCTCAGCCCTCCTCAAGCTGGCCACCTTCAGTTATGGCTATGAAGGCCTCTTCAAGTGAGGGGACACGCCTCTTAACTGACAGCAGCTCTCCTCCAGCTGAGACCACGGCCTTAGCTATCTCGCACATGGCCTCGTTCTCGCTTGTGACCTCAGCTACAGCCCTAGTGACATCGCTTTGAGAGAGCACTCTCATAGCCTTGACGGATGGGAGCTTGCTGACCTCATCTAGGACGCCTTCAGGCCCCTTGTACTCGAACTCCACTTCCATCCTGCTCCTTATCTTCATGCTTATCTCGATTGGGGGGCCTTCAGCTATTATCCTCCCCCTGTGTATTATGGCTACTCTCTCACATAGCTCCTCGACTTCATTGAGGTTGTGGCTTGTGAAGAGTATCGTCGTGCCAAGCTCCCTGTTTATGTCCTTGAGGAGGAGCCTCGTCTCTCTGGCTGAGGGCGGATCCAAGCCTACTGTGGGCTCATCTAGCAGGAGAATTGGGGGGCTGTGTATCAGGGTTCTAGCTAGCATGAGCTTGACCTTCATCCCAGTAGAGTAGTCCTTGACAAGCCTATCCGCGTCATCCTCCAGCTCGAAGAACTCTAGGAGCGCCTTGATCCTCTTCTCAGCCACGTCGCTTGGGACATTCTGCAGGTAAGCATAGAACCTCAGGTTGTCTCTCCCACTGAGCCTCCAGTACAGAGCTCTACCGCCAGTCTCGCCGTGAAGCCACCCTATGCTCCTCCTGACCTTGCTAGCCTCCCTGACAACATCATAGCCATTCACCCTAGCAGTGCCAGAGTCAGGTATCACCAGAGTACACAGCACCTTCGTGAAGGTCGTTTTCCCAGCTCCATTCGGCCCAAGGAGACCAAAGAACTCCCCCTCCTCCACAGTAAGCGACAAGCCGTCTAAAGCAGCTATCCTACGCTTCACTCCATCCTCCTTCTTCACAAAGTACTTCCTCAGCTCCACTGCTTCTATAACGTAGCCCATTGCCAGACCCACACAGAAGCAGCTAGCCCCCAGTACTCCTAGCCTAGGGTGTTTAAAAACAGTAGAGACCGAGCTAGGAGACACATGCTCGTAGCAGGCATCGACACAAGTGGCAGAATAGGGCAGGCGCCAATATACATCGGGGTAGCTGGCGCAGAGAGCATGAAACAGGCCATAGAAGCCAGGAAACCCATCAAGGTAGCAGGAGAGCTGAAGTACTCCAAGCTACGCCCACAGGTCACCATGGTAGTAGAGAGCCTACTACACCACGGGATAGAGGCCATAGCCCTCAAGGCAAGCAGGCCACTACTCGAAGAGCTCAAGAGCAAGCTAGGAGGGATGAGGCTCTGGAAGATCAAAATACTCACAGCAGCATACACCAAAGCAGCAATAGAAGCTGCAGACGCCAAGATACTGCACCTAGAAGTCGACAGAGACTACGGGCCTAGAGAAATGTCCTACATAACAGCCAGACTCCAAAAGAACCTGAGGAAAGCCGGAATAAAGCCTATAGTGGCAGCAATAGACAGCAAGCACTCAGTACTAGTCCAGTACGCAGACTGCATAGCAGGATACGCCAGAATCCACCCGAAAAGCCCCAAAATCAAAATCCACATCCTAAAGCCAGCAGACATCCTAGAATACATATGATTAGCTGCTGCAGGTCGCCTGCTCACCCCCACAGCAGCATCAAGCGATAGCTGCTGCAGGTCGCCTGCTCACCCCCACAGCAGCACTAGGTAGAGGAGGACTCTGTATTTAAGCCTTCAGGTAGCCTGCTTAAAGTTGAGTCTAGAGCTGCTATGCGGTTTTAAGCTACATGAGAGCTTGTGGGAGAAAGAGTATTAAGCCTGTGCTGGACTCAGCTCTCAGATGTAGCATGGGGATAAAGCTAACTGAGACAGCTCGCAGAGTCCTTGAGAAGAGGTACTTGCTTAAGCGGAATGGTAAGGTCATAGAGACACCTGAGCAGATGTTCAGGCGAGTGGCTAAGTGCATAGCTGGAGTCGAGAAGAAGTATGGGAAAAGCGACAGCTTTGTCGAGAAGCTTGAGGAAGACTTCTACAAGCTCATGAGCACGCTGACATTCTTGCCTAATTCACCTTGCCTGATGAATGCTGGAACTGAGCTTGGGCAGCTTTCTGCTTGCTTTGTGATCCCTGTTGAGGACTCTATTGAGGGTATATTCGACGCGTTGAAGGCCATGGCTGTGATCCAGAAGTCTGGTGGCGGGACTGGTTTCTCCTTCTCGAGGATTAGACCTGAAGGGGATGTTGTCAGGAGCACAGGTGGTGTTGCAAGTGGGCCTGTGAGCTTCATGAAGATATTCAACGCTGCAACAGAGCAGATCAAACAAGGCGGGCGGCGGCGAGGAGCTAACATGGGGATACTGCGTGTAGACCACCCTGACATCGAGAAGTTCATAACAGC
>QMWA01000112.1 GCA_003661385.1 Thermoproteota archaeon
CAAGCTAGCAGCTGGAAAGCCGCCCAAAAGGCACCTAGTAGATTCCAAAGCATCGGACAGCCTGAGAAGCAGAAGCACAGTTCAGAGAGCTGAGAGACAGGTAAGGAAGCTGAGAAGGAGGCTATGTAGGCACGCTCATAAGGTGATGACTCTGGCGATAGTACCCAGGTAGCTGCTAGGCCATATGGCACTGTAATGTGGCTTTGCTTTACAGCTGGTCTACTGCCTCATCTAACCTTTAGCAGCTTCTGGCCTAACCATCACAGCCTCAATAGGAGGCGTATAGTTCCATCAATGTCATGTAAAGCTTTTAAAGCCCTGATTCAGCTGGGATCCACGTAAGTGGGCATAGAATGGTGGTGTAATGCTCCAGAAGCCTAGCAGCTACATGAGTGCACTAGGATACTTCACCTCTGCCACACTAGTGACGTATATGCTGGCGTATGCAGCATCACACCTAGCCCCAAGCCCCAGCCTACTGGTGCAGCTAGCATACCCAGTGATGCAGATGGCACTGACGTATATTGCTTCAAGGGCTTTCTACGGAGACCCATTCAAGATCAAGTCTCCATCAAGCCACCTCGAGTCCCTGAAGTATACACTGGCCTTGATGCTCCCCGGCTACCTCCCTCCTGTCATAGCAATCGCTGTCCAAGGCCCGAGAACCCAGTATTTAATTGGGAAACCAGGGTTCGTCAAAGACTGGAAGCCCTACCTCCCAGCTTATGGGCTAATACTCTGGGGAGTAAACAGCCTGATAGTAGCCTACCTCTACAACGCCGTGACATACGAGCTATTCAGGAGAAAGAGGAGCATAGGGATAGCTGCAGTAACAGGGCTAGTTGCCCTAAACTACAATGCCCCCCTCCTCTCAAACTACTGGAACCTATGGGACATCATCTTCTTTGGCACAGCATTCGCATACTCCTACTCAGTGAAAAGAAGCCCACTAGCACTATCGCTCACATACATCATATCAGAAGCACCCCTATGGTGGTGCATCCTAGCTCCACTAGGAGAATGGGCATACGCCTCATACTTCCTCGGTAGGCTAATTCTCTCAGCAATCTCAATCCCAACCGCACTTAGCAGCAGCCATCAGGAGAAAACACAGCGCGCAACTTGATGCTCTCTATGAGGTCAAGTACCTTTGAAATCCTTGCCGCAGATCTTTTTAAGCAGTCAACTAGGAACTTTCGAGAGAATGCATGTTCATTGGCTTCCCGGTGTCGCTTCAACTCTTCGACTCTTTTCTTTAAACCTTCCAAGACTTTCTTTTAACTCTTCTTTGCTGTTTTTAATTCCGAGTGCGCGCAAGTTGCCTCTACTTGGCGAGAAGGCTTATATACTACATGTGTTCTGTTAGAGGAGTATGGGTGCTGGGGAGAAGCTGTCGAAGCTTGAAGCTGAGGTCAGAGGCTTAAGTGACAGGGTTAGCAGGCTGGAAGGGCGCTTAGAGGAGATATCGAAGCGCATAGACGACCTGAGGAATGACATGAACCACAGGTTTAAAGAGCTGAGAGAAGACATCAGGGAGCTGGGAGGAGACATTAGGGAGCTGAGGGGGAGAAGCTGGTGGATTGTAGGCATTCTTTTGAGCATGTGGGTGACAATAATCCTGGCGATAATGCTCAAGTAAGCTGTCTTACCCGGATAGCTGTCAAGCTGTTTGTTAATGGCATGAATGCTGCCATCAAGGCTAGAGCTGCTAGGTCTCCTGTCAGCTGGCTGAGGCCTGCTCTCCTCAGCAGAGCTAGCCTCACAGCTCTTAGGGAGTGTGTTTGTGGGTGCGCTAGGGATATCAGCTGTAGCTGAGATCATAGCCGTCTGGCATGTTCTTTTATCTGCTGGCAGCCTAGTAGAGGGTCTAGGAGGTCTGAGGGTACTCTTGCAAAGGGTTTTACATTAAATGGAGGTAAGCTTATGCTGTAAGCTGTGGTCTGGGTGTTTCGAGGGCTTCTGGGGCTGTCTGGGAGGCTGCTTTCTTCAAGGGGAGCTATGTCATGAGGGTGTAGTAGAGTTCTAGCTCTATGCATCTGAGGAATGCTTCTAGGAGCTCGAGGGCTGCTCCTGCTCTTTGGGTCTGGGAGTGTTCATCGTGCCACCATGATGTGATCATCTCATCGAGCTTGTAGGCTTGGTCGTAGAGCCTCCTGTATGCGTCATTGACTTTATCGTAGAAGTCATATTTGATGTACTCGTACTCTATGTCATCTATCTCGTAGTTTTTCCTCTTTATCTCGCTGCTTATCTCCTTTAGCCCCTTCTTCACCTGCTCATCTAGCTTTCTCTTGGCTTCCGTCAGCTTATCAACGCTTTCCTCGATCTTCTCAGTTATGGCGTGTGCTACGGTGGTGAGGTGAGCAGGTAGGCCGCTGGGCTCCTCAGATAAGGCATCTAGCTCAGCGGTTATGAGCAGGGAGCTGAGGATCATTGCTGTGTTGAACGTTATTGCATAAGCTATCTCTGCTGTAAGGCCGTATATAGCACCGAGAGCGCTCCCTATGCCTCCTGCAATAGGCCCCCAGAACATCAGCAGGAAGGAGATGCCCTCGAGGTTCATCCGTGTTATCTCCCTGTTCTCCACGGAGTCGTGGTAGAGGACACCATACCCGTACTTCAGCTCCTTTGAAACCTCCCAGTTTTTCAGGATGCTATACCCGCTCAGGTTCGCCTCCCAGCTAGCCTCCAGAGAGAGTAGGTCTCTAGAGAACTTCTCTCTTGAAGGCATGCTGAAGCCAGCTACCCACCACCCTGATCCATACTTAGCTGCCCTAAGCCTTCTCTGCTCTAGTGTGTCATCTATCTTGAAGGGGTCTCCGCTTTGGAGCCTCTTCCTCCTCTCCTCCATCTTGCTGAGGACAGTTTTCGCGTCGAATAAGGGTGCTAGCCAGCTTGCTCCCCTCCGTATCAGGCCATCTATGCTCTTCTCGAATGTCGTGTACTCTCTTGGGTAGCTGTCCTCGTAGGCTAGCTTCCTCAGCTTCATGTAAGCTCTCTGTAGCTTAGTGATCTGCTCTAGCAGCTGCCTGCATGCTGACTTCCCCTCAACTGCTATGGTCCTCTCCACTATCCTCGGAGGGTCAGGGTACTGTAGCCCGCTGTCACATATCTTGCATGTCAGCCTTATCCTCCCAGTCCTCAGTGGAGCTCTGAAGGCTATGCACTCGCCTTCACTCGTCAAGAGGAACCTCCCTGCTCCAAGCTTGTCCTCAGCTTCGTCCAGAAGCTCCCTGAGCTCCTCAGCTGTAAGCAGGTCTCTTAGCCCCTTGTCCTCGAGCTCCTCCTCCAGCTTGCCTCTCACGTCGCTTGGAAGCGCCCTTACCATCTCCTCGATAAGCTCTTCCAGCTTCTCTAGCTCTGAAGAGCCCTTCTCAACCCACTCGGCATGCCACTTGAAGAAGAGCCTGTCATTGAGCTTGAGTGCAGCTCTGCAGTGGCTACACTCCGTGCTGCCTGAGGCGTAGCCTGCCTCCCTCCCCTCCTTAAGCTGGCAGTATGCCACAAGCAGGTCAGTGTCCTTTCCGTGTGCACTGATTATCGTGGTCTGCCCAGGCCTTAGCTTAAGCACCTCACCTCTCCTCGGGTATGTGATGTCAGCGTCTATGCCACTGTAGTCTAGCCACTTGGCAGCTGGAGAGCACTCTCCTCTGCTTCCCTCTAGGATCTTGCTGAGCTTCCTGGTGAACTCGGCTCTAGCCTTCTCAGCTTCCTCTCTGCTCCTCTTGGCCTCTTCCATGAGCTTCCTGAGCAGCCTCCTGTAGTCTACGCCCTCGATGACTTTTCGAAGGCTGTCTCTAGCCTCCTTGATCTCAGCGTAGGCCTCCTCCTCTATCACTTCCATTTCCCAGTGTCTTATGAGCTTAGAAGCCTTCATCGCCATCATGAGCTTTAGCGCAGTGTTCAGGAGCCTCTCACATGCTACAGCATCACACACCACTTGCGCTTTTGCTCTGCTCTCTCTCGCCTTCACCTCAGCTTCTCTCCACTCTCTGAGAGCCTGCTCTAGCTCCCCCCTTAACTCAGCTTCCTCTGGGATCTGCTCTACCACGTGTTCAGCTAGCTTCAAGTCCCAGGGGAGAGGCTCCTCTAGTGCGCTTCTGCCTGCTAGGTTCCTCTTGACGAGGATTAGGTCCTCTATGTGGAGCTTCTCGTAGAAGCTCAGTCGGCTAAGCTCCTCACTGAGCTTGGTGAACAGGCTTTCATCTGATATTCTCACCTTAACCTCGTGTACTACCTCATAGGCTCCTGTTTCCCTGCTCTTGGCAGCAGGGTCATCTAAGTCCTCAACCTTATACTGGATGTCGTTTACAGAGAGCCTTATAGTAGCCTCCCTATGAGGGGCTGGCTGCGGGCGTGTAATGAACTTGTACGCCCCATGTAGCGGAGGCGGCGCCACGTACACTGCTACAGGCCCTGTGCTCACGGTGGAGCGTCCAGGAGGGTGCTGTGAGTGTGGCAGCATGGCCCCAGACCCCTCTACCAGCTCCCACCTGCATGTGATGCTGTCTGGTAGAGGTACTCTCAGAGAATTCTGGCAGGCTACCCTACCACTGAGGCAGTCTACTTCATGGCATGTTACTGTCAGGTAGTCCTTGTCTACTGCCTCTACTGCTAGTGGAAGCAGCCCTCCATAGGGCACAGTAGCCTCTCTGTCACTGAGCAAGGTGGCCTCTAGCTCTCCTCCCTTCTCGAACTTATAGCTGAGGCAGCATGCTTTAACCTTAACAGGAGCAGGAGGCTTCCTCCTCTTCCCTGCTGTGTAAGCTGCTACAGCTGCTCCAGCTGCTACAGCTGTAGCTATGACTGCTGTCCTCACGCTGATCTTTCCTCCCTCAGCTTCTGAAGGCGGAGCCTCCTCTCTAGGCTGAGGGCTTGTAGCCTCAACTGGAGGAGACGTAAAGGGAGCTGAAGGCTGAGGTGGTGGAGTTGGAGGCTGTGGAGGAGATGGGAGCGGAGTCAATGGGGTTGGAGGGGGTGGAGAGGCTGTAGGGAATGGAGGTGGGGTTGTTATAGGAGGTGGAGAGGGTGTAGGGAATGTTTCTAGTGGTGGGACTGTTATGGTTATGTGGCACATGTTGTTTTCTTCGTTTGCCTCTTGGATTACGTTATATGGGTCTATGTACACGTATATCGTGTAGTCTCCGGGGTTCTGGAATGCTAGCTCTATCCAGAGCTGCTTTACCTCGCCTGCCTCTATGCTCTGGCGTGTTTCTCCCAGCTTGTATCCCTCTGGGAGCTCTCCCAGCGTGAATAGTGCCTTAAAGGAGGTGGAGAGGCCTGTTGACTTGACTTCAGCTGTCACCTTGATGGGCTCACCTGGGCTTGGGCTTGTGCTGTTGGCTTGCATCCCCACGCAGCTTAGGTCTCCCATGGGCTGTGGAGGTGGCGGTGGTGTGGTTGGCTCAACTTTGATTGCTGGTGTGGCTGCTACATCAGAGTAGTATGGCTGCTCTAGGCATGTTGCCTTGGCTCCAGCTATGAAGGATGCTTCCCCTGGTGTGGTGGGCTTGTAGACCCATTTGACTTCTGCTGTGGATCCTGGTGGGAGCTGTGGTATGAGCTCTGGCACTGGGCCTTCGATGAGCTCCAGCTTGCATGTCGCGTTACATGCTATTATAGGCCTTATGTTTGTCATGTTAGCTGAGCCTGTGTTCTCGATTACAGCCTTAACCTCCACTGCCTGCCCTACATGCAGGGCTGTAGCATTGACTTCTATCCTTATGCTCAGGTTGCAGGCTGCCTCAAGTACGGTAATCTCCCCTATGCAAGCTGATGTTATGCTCTCGCCCATGAGCTCCCCTAGGACAGTAGCCTGCACCACATAGCGTCCAGGTGAGGTAGCTAGTAGAGTATAGGTGAAGGAGGCTTCAGGCATCTCAGAGGTCAGCGTAGCATTGGGTGGGCTGGGGCCAGCTACAACCTCCAACCCCTCTGG
>QMWA01000113.1 GCA_003661385.1 Thermoproteota archaeon
ATGCTGGCAGCTGGGTGTAGCTAGCAGCCTGCTGCTTCCCCGCTGGCTCTCTCGGTATCCTCCCTCAGCTGCTGCGGTGTCTTGTGGTGGCCTATGCTGCAGCTGAGCTTCCATCTAAATGCTTCCCTCTGCCAAAATGCTTTAAAGCCGCAGTAGTGGGGTACTGGCTTAGCATGCTGGATAGGAGGTTAAGGCTCTGGCCTATGGCTCTTCTGCTGCTAGCTACCATGGTGACTGCAGGGTGTGTTGGCCAAGCTCCTACACCTGCTCCACCGCCTACACTAGAGCCTGCTCCAGAGTACATTAAGGTGGGCTTTTCGATCTCGCTGTCAGGTAGCTACGCTAGGAAGGGAGAGTGCTCTCTGCAGGCCATAGAGCTTTGGGCAGACTGGGTCAACTCACAGGGTGGGATATACATCAGGGAGTACGGGAGGAAAATCCCTGTCAAGCTGGTATACTACGATGATGAGAGCAATAGGGAGGCTGCAGCTAGGATATATGAGAGGCTCTGCGTGGAGGACAGGGTCCACGTGGCGCTATGCCCTTGCTCTAGCCTCCTGACGTATGCTGTAGCCCCAATCCTCGAGAAGTACAGGGTTACTGGGTTTGTCTACAGCACAGCTTCAACAAGAATGTTCCCGAGGGTGTTGAAGTACATAGTTCAGGTGGTATCGCCGAGCTCTCGCTACCTAGCTGACATAATCAGGATGCTAGCAGAGTCACCTGACGTGAGGGAGAAGCCTGAGACCGTGGCGTTCGTGTTCGCTGACGCGGAGTTCCCGAGGAGCTGTGCTGAGGCAGCTAAGGAGGCCGCTGAGAGCCATGGGATGAGGGTCGTGCTCTTCGAGGAGTACTCAAGGGAGTCTGCTGACCTCACTCCAGTGCTAAGCAAGGTTAAGGCCCTGAGCCCAGATGTACTGCTTGGCGGAGGATACCTGCCAGACGCCTTGCTCATGGTAAGGCAGATGAAGGAGCTCGATGTGCACGTCAAGCTAGTTGGCTTGCTAGTTGCTCCACCGATGCCAGACTTCATAGAGGGCTTAGGCAGAGATGCCCTGTACATCGTGGGGCCAACTCAGTGGGAGTGTGGAGCAGCATACAGCCCTGAGTTCGGCCCAACTGCAGAGTGGTTCATAGAGGAGGTTAAGAGGAGGTATGGCATAGAGCCAAGCTACCACCATGCTGAAGCCTTTGCTGCATGCCTAATACTGCAGAAGGCGATCGAGGAGGCTGGCTCACTGGACAGCGACAGGATAAGGGAGGCATGCAGCAGGCTTGAGCTCACCACTTTCTTCGGGAAGTTCAAGATAGACCCTGAGACAGGGCTCCAGGTAGCTCACTCAGTGGTCGTCATCCAGATCCAAGAAGTCGATGGAGAGCTTAAGAGAGTTATAGTATGGCCTCCTGAGGTAGCTCAGGCGAAGCTGATCTACCCAATGCCCCCCTAGTCTGAGAAAGCTCACCTCTCATACCACTTAGCCTATGGAGCAGCCGGCCTGTAGCGTGGAGGCGTAGCAGGGTAGCCAACATCAGAGGCTATGTGCTCTGCAACTTCCATCCAATATGCTACCACCACCTTATCAGCTCTGTTATCTCTCTCCTTATCTCCACGAACCTGCTGCTCGTCACGTCTCTAGGCCTTGGCAGCGAGACATCGACCTCAGCCTTCACCTTAGCTGGGAGGCTTGACAGGACTATAACCCTGTCTGCGAGGTACACTGCCTCCTCTATGTAGTGTGTCACGAATATCACCGTTTTCCTGAGCTTGCTCCACACTCTGAGCAGCTCGTTTTCCATATAGTACCTGGTCTGTATGTCTAGGGCGCCGAATGGCTCGTCCATGAGCAGCAGATGGGGGTCTGTTGCCAGTGCCTGGGCTAAAGCAACCTTCTGCTTCATCCCCCCTGAGATCTGGTGTGGGTAGTAGCTTTCGAAGCCTTCTAGCCCAACAAGCTCGATAGCCCACTTGACCCTCTTGTCGACTTCCTCCCTGGTGAGCTTCCAGCCTAGTGAGCTGACCTTAGCCTCTAGGCCGAACTTAACGTTCCCCCAGACAGTCCTCCAGGGGAGGTAGGATGGCTCCTGGAACACGAACCCTATGTTGTGCCTCCTGTAGTCCACTGGCTCCCCTGCTAGCAGGACTTCACCTGAGTCTGGCTTAAGGAGGCCTGCTATGATCTTCATCAAGGTGGTCTTGCCGCAGCCTGTGGGCCCGCATACAGCAACGAACTCGCCGCTCCTAACGTTGAAGGAGATGTGGTCTAGGACAAGCAGCTCCCCAAAGCTCTTGACTATACCCTTTACTTCCACGTCCACTACACGACAACCTCCCTACGCCACTTGAAGAGCCTCCTCTCAGCTGCCAGGAACAGCTCATTCATCAGCAGCCCAACTACCCCTATGACTACCATCCCACATATGACCTCAGGTACTCTCAGGAGCTCAGCGTACTTGAGTATGAGGCTTCCCAAGCCCACCATCTCTCCTCCTATCATCTCGGCTGCGACGATGCACATCCAGCCTACGCCTAGGCCTATCCTCATGCCAGCTAAGACCTCAGGCATGATCGATGGTATCACGACCTTAGCTAGGATGAAGCTCCTGTCCCCTCCGAAGACCTTAGCTAGCTCAACGTGGACCTGGCTGACTCTATGTATGCTTGCCAGCGTGTTTATGAAGACTGGGAAGAACGCCCCGAGCCATATCAGGAAAACGTATCTTGAGAACCCTCTGAGCAGGACTATGGCCAGGGGGATCCATGCTATCGGGGGTATGAACCTGACTGGCTCTATTATGCTCCTAGTAGACTCGTAGGCTGGCCTGTAGAGGCCCATAGCCAAGCCCAGGGGTATCCCCGTGGCGCAAGCGAAGAGGAACCCTGAGATGACCCTGAGCAAGCTCACTCCGATGTGCAGCCCCAGGGAGTACCCTTCTATGTCCCCCTCTAAGGCTAGCTTGCAGAAAGCCTTCAGGACATCAAGTGGCTTAGGGTAGAATGGCGACCTGACTACTAGAGTGGTAGCATGCCATGCCAGTGTGAACAGCAGCAGTGCAACTGCATTTGCTGCAATAGACCTCAGGGGCTTCAAGAGCTCACCTTACCTCATCAGCCACCTGAGCTCAAGCTGAAGCCCCCTTACTGCCTGCTCTATGAAGCTCTGGTCTACAGCCTCTCTCAAGAACTCATCTAGGTCACCTACCTCCTCTGGAGTCAGGTCTCCTGCCTCTATGAGCCCCCTGAGCATTATCTTCATGCTCTCAAGGTGCAGGTAAGGTGGATATGGGTGCTTGACTATCCTGTGAGCCATCTTGATGAGCTCTATGTCTAGGCCAGAGTACCTGGCTATTACCTTCTCAGCCTCCTCAGGGTGCTCATTGACCCACTTCATGGCCTTCACATGCCACCTGACTATCCTCAAGACCAGGTCAGGCCTCTCCCTTATCCAGTCTCCTCTCACAGCTACCACACAGCACTGGTGGCCTGGAAGTAAGTCTCTTGAAGTCAGGAGGATGTGTGCGCCCCTGATCCCCATGTATACTGCTCTAGAGGCATGTGGCTCCCATGCTATGTACCCGTCTATCTCCCCTTTCTCGAAGAGCTTTATGAGCTCAGTCACCTTATAGTGCCTTCTCTCGAGCTTCACACCCCACTTCTCCTCAACTACGTTCAGCATGTAGTTCTGTATTGTGCCTATGCCAGGTGTCCCTATCCTCTTGCCATCCAGGTCCTTGACGCTCTTTATCTCAGCTGAGACAACGAGAGCTGAGCCCTCAGTGTTCGATGAGGCCACTGCAACTATGTCAACGCCCTTGGCCCTAGCTCTCAGGAAGGGGACAGCTCCAACATACGCCACGTCAAGCTCCCCAGCAGCGAAGTGGAGCATCTCCTCTGGGCCGTGCGCGTACTCAAAGTGTACAGCCTTAAACCCCTCTTCCTCAATGTACCCTAGCTCCTCAGCTACACACCACCCAGGCTGGTGAAGCTCGTCAGCCAGCAGGTGCCCAACCCTAAGCTCAACAACCTCAGCTCTACGAGCATGCCAAGTCAAGGCCACGGCAGCTAAGATGGCAGCTACAGCTGCTAGAGCCAGCCACCTCCTCAAACAGACACCCAAGCCCTAGCTCCTTGCAGGTTAATAACTGTGACGTACGAGTGTACAACCGTATAGAAATCCAGCTAGTTTCTTCAAGAATAATCTACCCGATCGTACAGCATTATGCCACGTGAGGACAGCTAGCCCTCACGCAGCAGGCAACCTCCACTAAAGGTGAGTCAGCTTACATCTACAGCTTAAGCACTACATGCCACTAGGTGCTCTTGGCTGCACTGTATGGGAAGCCTAATATACTTGGGTGGTGCTAGCCATGTGGGAGCTTGCTTGCCTAGGTACCTTTGGAGGGGGGTTGTTGAAGCAGCTCTGAAGTCTGATAGCGAGTTCAGAGCTGAGCTCGAGAGGGCTATGCGTGAGCTTGGCATCGGGATAAGGGAGCTGAGCAGGATGTCTGGGGTTTCTGAGAGCTTGCTCTACAAGGTGCTATCTGGCTCCAGGAGCGATATAAGGGTGTCTACTCTCAGGAAGATCATAAGGGCCATAAGGAGGGCTGAGGGAGTCAGTGAGGAGCCTTTCCTAGCTATAATAGCAGCTAGGCCAACCCTGAACTCGATTGATGTCAGCCAGATTAAGGTTGGGGGCAGGACTATAAGGCTTAAGGAGTATGCTGCAGCTACCATAGAGGAGATCCTGCTTGCTGCCATAAGAGCTGAGGAGGATGGTGCAGCAGGGATAGTGTGCGCTCCAGTAGTAAGCAACATAGTGGCTAGGGTAGCTAGGATCCCTGTCGTATCCTGTCCAGTTGAGCTGTGTAAGCACCCGATCATGAGGGCTGTTGAGATAGCTGCAAGGAAGCTTTTTCCAGGCTAGAAGATCCTCTCACCCATCTTAGCTGGGCTGTTGTCATATATCTCCCTGATCTTAAAGACGTAGACTGGCGTCTTGCTCCAGTCTCTCCCCCTAGCTGCCCTGTGGTACAGGTCATGTAGCCCATTTACATACTCCCATATGTCTCCGCTTTCATGTATCTCGACATCTACTCTGACCTCATAGGATACTGTTGGAGGGGTATAGAATACTAGTGTAGCCCTCGGGTTAGCCTTCAGGTTCACCCAGGTGTGCTTCCTTGCTAGCTCAATCGAGGATAGCTTGCTGAAGTCGAGCCTCTCTTCCACATAGATCTCCTCCAGGAGGAGCCTCACCGCATCAGCCTGTGATATCCTCTCTCTGACCTTCTCCAGCACGAGGTCCTTGAGCTCAGCCAGGTACCTCTGCTTAGGCACGAAGCCCACCCCCTTCACTGACCCGTTTATCCCAGCAGGCCCACAGCTGATGACAACAGGGTTGTGCCTGGTGAAGCCTAGGTAGATCTCCTGCCTTCTAGCTACACCCAGGTATCCTTCCTGCTTGATGCCTTTGCTGAGCAGCATCCTCTCGAGCATCTTCCTCCTCCCCCTGAAGACGTACTCTATGAAGCTATCTGGGATCTTCCTCTGCATACACGAGGAGCTCAAGCCAAGGTGATAAAGCTTCTGCTAGCGCCCAGCATGCTGGCAGCTGCCTCTCCTCAGCTTCTCGCAAACGTTTTAAAGCAGGTAGGCGTGGCGTGCTGGGTGCTATCAGTGGTTAGGGCATGCGTCCTGATCTACTGTAAGCCAGGCGAGTACCTAGATGTCCTAGGGAAGCTGAACGGGATGGAGGGTGTCAGAGAAGCTTTCCCAGTGCACGGGAGATGCGATCTCATAGCCATAGTTGAGGCCTTAGACTACCCTGAGCTCAGCGTTGTCATAGCCAAGATAAACGCTATAGACG
>QMWA01000114.1 GCA_003661385.1 Thermoproteota archaeon
ATAGAAAGGCTGTAAGCTCAGGTATGTACCTGTTTGGCTGAGGTGCTATGGACAAGCCAGTGAGGTACCTCAGATAGACTATGAGTGAGAAGGCTGCTAGGCACACTAGTATGGATAGGTCTTCTCCGCTCACTCTGTCTAAGAGAGCTCTTAGGGCGAAGTAGATTGGGGGAGCTGCTAGCACTATGATTGGGATCAGTGTCATGGTTGGTTTCTTGATAGGCTTGAGGCTCCGAATTCAGCTGACTTCACCAGGAACTCGGGGGTCAATTTGAAGGCTGATAGGCCATATGCTATCAGAGCTGGCTTGAGCGCTGAGGGGAGCGTGGGGCTTTCACCTGAGATCCAGTCCTTTAGCCCAAGCAGCGTACCGATGACGACTGCAGCTGAGAATAGGGCTATGAGGTTGGTTAGGGCTGTTGCAGCCAAGAAAAGGGAGGAGAGCATGAGGCTTATGGCAGTTTTCTCTCTTATGTACTTCACGTAGAAGGCTGCGGCCAGTAGCATCATGGCTATGCCAGCTGTATGGGGGCACTCACCATAGACTGTCAGCACTACCAGGTGCCATGGGACTGTGTAGTGGGCTACATCAGCCAGCTCTCTGAGCATGTAGGCTTGAACAGGGAAGACGGCATATACTGTGGCTGCCAGCGTGGCTGTGCTGATCCTTCTATAGAGTATGTACGTGAACGCGTATATGGCTGTTGGAACCATCAGGTAGGAGAGGGTTGATAGCAGCCTATATGCCCTCGCTAGGGATATGCCTGCCAACTTGTGGAGTAGGAGTGTAGCCCATGGTATGGCTGGGGGGTAGGATAGGCTCATTGGGAAGCCGCAGTACCAGAGTGGGCACCAGGAGCCTAAGTCACGAGCGAACCTGGCTTGAGCTATGTAGGCGCACTCTATGGAGCCTAGGTGGCGGGTGTACTCTCCGCTAAGCAGAGGGGCAGCCATCAGCAGGCTTAGAGCTGCTGGGATGAGGGCTGCAGCGTGCCTCATGCTACAGCCTCTAACTACGCTATCTCCTCAAGACGACTATGCCACCCTCACCTATCTCATACTCGAAGTTATGTAGGGGTATTCTGGTGCCCCTCAGCTTGAGCATCCTCAGCTTCCTCCTGGGAGGTTCTGTTGAGAAGTCTGTTCTCAGGTGTATTACTCCATCACATAGGAAGCCTACATCGCCTAGCCTAGGCTCTCTATCGTTATCGGTCTCCACTACAAGGAGTGTTGTGCAGTTCTTCTCACCTAGGTACTCTAGCAGGAGGTATGTGAACAGCCTGGCGCTCCAGGACTCCTTGAAGTATGATGTCAGGGTTGTGTAGGAGTCTAGCACGAGCCTCTTGATGTCTATGGTGTCTATTATGCTCAGAAGCTTCTCTATCATGTCCTGTGGCCTGCTCTCATGTATCTTGCTTACCCTCACTGTGATCAGCATCTTGCTCTTGACGAGCTTGCTGATAGGCCACCCTAGCTTCTCCATGTTCCTGACGTAGGACTCTACTCTCTCGGTTGTGCACACGTACATCCCACGCTCCTTGTTCTTCACGCCCTCTACTAGGAACTGGGTTGCTAGAGTCGTCTTCCCTGTCCCAACCCACCCTGCGACAGCTATCACGGAGCCTCTCGGCACACCTCCTATCTCCTCGTCAAGCCCCCTAATGCCCAAGAGAACATGATTGCCAGATAGCTCGCTATAGCCCCTCTTCAAATGGACACCTTGCACTAGCCTTTAACCATCCTCAAGCATCCTTTAATATCTTCATGTATTCTCCTGAGCTTACATCTGAGGTGCTAGCTCAGTTAGGCTTCGGAATATATGAGCCTGTATACGAGCCTCTTGAATATAGGCTTCAAGCGTGTCTCGGTTATCCTCCCAGACTTAGGTGTCCTAGCCCAGCCTCTGACATCTCTGCCTAGCATGATGCCTTTGAGTGAGGCGTATGCTATGAAGGGGCTTAAGAGGAGTAGGAGCATGAAGGACGCCAGCACCCCTCTGAAGTCTCTTCTGAGCCTGTTCTCAAGCCATAGGCCCACAGACTCCATCAGAGGGGCTGCCACCAAGTTGTATGCTAGCAGGATCCACCCGGCTTTAGAGGACCAGAATGCTGGGTGGGTGTGTAGCAGCAGGTCTGCTATGAGCCAGCACACGTTGCCTAGCAGGAACAGAAAGGCTTGCATGTAGTAGTATGCGAAGTAGAGGAAGCTGAGCTTCTCCCTTAGAGTCATGTGGGGGGATCTCAGGATCTCCATGAAGTACTTCTTGGCGTTCAGGGTGCTGTCTATAGCCCACCTCACATGCTGCCTTATGAGCTTGTCTACTGTATCTGGGCACTCAGCTGGAGCTGCGATTAAGGGTGTGAAGGCTATCCTGTAGCCGTCTCTGTAGAGGCGTAGTGAGAGCTCCCAGTCCTCGGTTATGCTCCTAGACCACCTGTACCTCCTGAGGACATCAGCTCTTATCATGAAGACGCTTCCAAGCAGGTACTTGAAGAGGCCTAGCTTCTCATCGAATGTCCTCTCTACGATGTAGCCAGCTGTGTACTCTGTGCTGACTGCCCTGGTCACGGTGTTGGTGTCCTTGTTGAGGATGTGGTACTGGTAGCCCTGCACAGCAACCAGAGGCCTCTCGCTAGCTTCTCTCCTCAGCCTCCTCAGGAGAGGCCTGAGCTCAGCTGGGTAAGGTGCTGTCCTGCTATTCTCCTTGAAGTATGCTAGGAAGCTCTCTATGATGTCTGGTGGAGGTATGAAGTCTGCATCGAACACTACTATGTACTCTGCTCTAGGGTCTGTTGCGTCGAGAGCCTCATTTAAGGCTTCTCCCTTGAAGCCAAACCTCCAAGGCCTGTGTATCACCTTGACCCTGGGGTGCTTAGCCCACTTCCTGAGTATCTCAGTCGTCTCATCAGTGGAGTCATCTACTACAATGACCTCGTAGTTCCTGTATGTTAGCTTGGTGCAGGCTGAGAGTATCCTGTCTACTACACGAGGCTCGTTGTAGACGGGTATGTGAACTGAGACGAAGGGCGAGTGCTCTGTGCTCAGCTTGCTGCGCCCGCTCCTCAAGCTGCCCAGCTTCTTATCCCCTAGCAGGCCTCTAGCTATGAAGTAGAGGCTTGCTGCATAGAGCTTTGTAGCGTAAGCTGCAAACACCACCCCGCAGGCTAAGCTCAGGGAGGAGAACACTGTAGCAAGGTTGAACCGGGACGCTATTAGGGCAATGAGTGTGAAGCCTGCTAGGTACAGGAATATGAAGTTGTACCACCACTCTCTTCCCTCTAGCTCTAGAGCTGTGTTCCTCACATCCCCTATGTAGACATCCTCGCTAAATAGCTCGACAAGATCTCTGGTGGCTATGCTGCTAGCCTTGTTCCGCTCTCTTCTGGGCTTCAGCACGTCACTTACGCTTCTGCTGGCGGCTTATAAAGCTTGTGAGCCCATATCAGCTAAAGCAGGCAGCCAGCTCACGAACCCTTATTAACCTGGGGGAGGCTGGCTAGCTGGTGGTGTGTTGGTTTACATCAGGGTTGAGAGAGCTCCTGTAGCCTTGACCATAGCTGGATCTGACTCTGGTGGTGGAGCTGGGATCCAAGCTGACCTGAAGGCTTTCGCTGCCCTCGGTGTCCACGGGGCGGTTGCTCTGACTGCTGTGACAGCTCAGAACACTAGGGCTGTCACAGGGATTTACCCTCTGAGCCCTGAGGCTGTGGTTGAGCAGATTAGGGCTGTAGCTGAGGACATCGGCGTCGACGCCGCTAAGACTGGCATGCTGTATAGCAGTGGGATCATAGAGGCTGTAGCCAAGGAGGTCAGTAGGCTCGGGATCCCCCTAGTGGTTGACCCTGTGATGATAGCTAAGAGTGGAGCTAGGCTCCTCAGGGAGGATGCTGCCCAAGCTCTGATTGAGAAGCTGCTTCCTGTAGCCAGGGTTGTGACGCCTAACCTGCCTGAGGCTAGTGCCATAGTAGGCTGGGAGGTCAGGAGCGTTGAGGAGGCTGAGAAGGCTGCTAGGGAGATATCTGAGCTGGGGCCTGAGGCTGTAGTCGTCAAGGGAGGACATCTCACGGGGGAGGCTGCTGTGGACATCCTATACTGGAGGGGGAGCGTGTACAGGTTTGAGGCTCCCAGGGTTGAAGCTAAGACTACCCACGGGACTGGCTGCTGCTTCTCAGCTGCTATAGCAGCTATGCTAGCTAGGGGAGCTAGCATACCTGAAGCTGTCAGGGTTGCGAAGGAGGTTGTGACAGCAGCTATAAGGCATGGCGTCAAGGTTGGTGGGGGAAGCCAGCCTGTCAACCCACTTGCCCTCCTGTACAAGCAGTCTGAGATGTACAGTGTGCTGGAGGAGGTCAGGAGGGCGGCTTCACTCCTCTCCTCAAGGGACTTTGCGCCTCTGGTTCCTGAGGTCGGGTCTAACATAGCATATGCTCTCCCGTATGCTGAGTCTATGGAGGACGTAGCTGCGGTGCCTGGCAGGCTCAGGAGAGCTGGGGATAGAGTTGTTGGTGAGAGCCCAGAGTTCGGAGCCAGCAGGCACCTCTCAAGCTACATACTTACAGCTAGAGAGCACGACCCTAGCATTAGGGCAGCTCTCAACATAGCTTATAGCCCTCGGGCTGTAGAGGTGCTTGAGGAGATGGAGCTCACAGTATCAAGCTATGATAGGAGGCTTGAGCCCAGGGAGGTGAAGGAGAGGGAGGGAGCCACAGTCCCATGGGGGATGAGGGAAGCCATAAGGAAGGTGGGTAAGGTCCCTGATGTAGTATATCACATGGGGGACTGGGGTAAGGAGCCTATGATAGTCCTGCTTGGCAGGAGCCCGCTGGAGCTAGCTGAGCTGGCTCTCAAGCTTGCTGAGAGGCTCTCGAAGCCTACTGGCTGATCACATCCTCCAAGTGCACTATGGGTATCTTAGCCTTCAGCCTAAGCTCATTGAACTCCTCTATGGAGAGGCCAGCTAGCTTCTGTGCAGTCCTGATGTCACCTGTCCTAATGTAGTATATGAGAGCCCACTTAACTCTAGGCTTCTGCCTCTCTATGAAGCTCCAGTCAGCATGCCTCCTCCTAATCTCCTCCTCAACCCTATCTAGGTCTTCCATACCATCATGGGGGTGGAGTGGGTTAAATTTGTTGCGGCTTTAACATGAGTGCCTTCAGGAACCTCTCCTGGAAGCTTGGGTGTGCTGCTAGCTCTATGTGCACTGCGCTCTTGGCTAGCTGCTCTGCCTTAGCTCTCAGAGCTGTGCTCTTGAGGAGTGCTTTAGCTCCTGCTAGAGCTGTGTTGCCAGCGTACTCTGTGTGCTTCACTGGAGCTGATGGGAGCATTCCTATTCTGGCTGCGCTCTCTGTGCTCAGGTATGTTCCGAATGCCCCTGCTAGGTGGAGCCTGGCTAGCTCCCTTACACCTGCTTCCTCTATTAGGGTTTGTGCTGCGGTATGCACTGCAGCCTTGGCCAGCTGGAGTTCCCTCACGTCCCTTTGGGTTAGGCCTATTGGCTTGCTGTCTACCCAGGTGGCTACTATCATCTTCTGGCCTTCGACTTCTGTTGTGATTGGCGAGGGCAGTATCCTGCCTGTCTCATCTACAGCCCCTACTTTAATGGCTTCAGCTAGGAGGTCTATGGCTCCTGAGCCACATAACCCTGTTGGGGGCTCTCCGCCTACTGTCCTGTAGTATACCTTGAAGCATTCTGGGTCTATCCACACTCGCTCTATGGCTCCTGGTGAAGCTCTTACCCCATGGGATAGGGTTGCTCCCTCGAATGCTGGGCCTGCTGCAGCTGAGCACACATAGAGCTTGCCTTGGTGTGAGAGAGCAACTTCCGTGTTGGTTCCGAGGTCTAT
>QMWA01000115.1 GCA_003661385.1 Thermoproteota archaeon
CTCCCCTCCCTCGCAGTAGGGCTGGCTACAGGCGTTGTAGTAGCCTGCATAGACTTCCTCATATACAGGATCTTATGGATTCACGTGAGTAGGCTGGCTTCCAACTCCATGCTGCTATGCATGCTGATGCCTGCAGCAGGGCTGTGTGCAGCAGGCTTCCTGATCTCAGCCTCTGGAGAGGAGGAGGTCAGGGGAGCTGAGGAGGTTGTCAGGAGCTACCACACCCACATCCCGATGAGAGGGAGGAGGAGCATAGCCCTACACCTGCTCTCAACCATACCAACCATAGGCTTCGGTGGGAGCGCTGGGCTAGAGGGGCCCAGCATATGCGCTGGCGGTGCAATAGGCTCAGCTCTCCCAGCTAAGGTGAAGTGCATCAGGCTCAAGCGAGAGGACAGGTGCACCATGATGCTAGCAGGGGCAGCAGCTGGGATAGCAGCCATATTCAAGGCTCCGCTCACTGGGATAGTATTCGCCCTGGAGGTGCCGTTCAAGAACGACCTGGCTCACGAGGCCTTGATCCCAGCCTTGGTTGCCAGCGTCCCATCTTACATGGTCTTCGCCAAGCTAGCTGGAGCAGAGCCTCTGTTCGCGTTCAGGAGGCATGAGCTCCTCACAGTAGAGGTTCTTGTGGCCTCAGCCCTCCTGGGGGCTGCCTCAGGGCTCCTAGCTGTGGCGTTCGTCAAGCTGTACAGGCTTGTGAGGGGGCTCTTCAGGGGCAGAGCCCCGCTGCCAGCTAAGACCCTGGCTGGTGGGCTCGCATGCGGCGCTTTAGGAGCACTCAGCACGCTCCTGGCTGGCAGGCCATACGCGCTAGGCTCAGGATACGAGCTGATAAGGGCCTCTCTCGCAGGAGAGCTCTCCACAGGGCAGCTGGCAGCCATGGTCTTGCTCAAGTCTGCTACAACAGTCTTCACCCTGGGGTCTGGTGCGCTTGGCGGTGTCTTCATACCGATGATAGCGGTGGGGGCAGCCTTAGGTGGAGCTCTAGCTGAGCTTGGAGGCGGGCCTATAGACCTCTACGCTGCGCTTGGGATGGCCTCTTTCCTGGCAGCAGGCTACAAGACCCCCCTGGCTGCAGTGGCCTTCGTAGCTGAGACAACAGGGTCATCAAGCTACCTCATACCCTGCCTTGTAGCCTCCTCAGTCAGCTACCTCCTCTCAGGCGGCTTCTCTGTCTCAGATGAGCAGAGGCCTCACAAGGAGGTTAGGGTTGCTGAGCTAGCTAAGCTCAGGGTCTCAGACTACATGACGACCAAGGTCGTCTGTGTGCCAGCTGAGGCGACGATAGCAGAGTTCATCAGCAAGTACCTGCTGAAGCACAGGCACAGGAGCTTCCCCGTCGTCAAGGAGGGGAGGCTTGTGGGGATGGTTGCTGTAGACGACGTAGTCGGGGTCCCAGAGGAGGAGTGGAGGCACAGGACGGTGTATGAGGTTGCTACAAGGGAGGTGATAGTAGCCTACCCAGATGAAAGCTTAAGCGACGTGCTGGATGTCATGGAGAAGTACGACATAGGCAGAGTCCCCGTGGTGGACCCAAGAGACCCAGGGAGGATCATGGGGATCATATCGAAGACTGACATAGTGAAGGCTGAGGCAAAGCTAGCTGGGCTGTCAGATTGAGAGGATTAAGGCTGTGTTGTAGGCCTTCAGTACATCTGACTTCGACAGTATGCCCACTGGCTTCTGCGGGTCATTCCGGTCTACCACCACAAGCTTCCCTACCCCTAGCTTCTCCATCTCTAGGGCGATGTTGTAGACTGGCTCGTCCTCTGGGACCGTCTTGACGTGCTTGACCATGACTTTCCCCACCTTGGTCTTCTTCCAGAGGTCTCTGCTCACCCTGCCGAGCTCGTGTATGGAGATGAACCCTACTAGCTTGCCCTCATCCACCACTGGGAACCCATGGTGGCCTGTCTTCAGCATTAGCAGGTAAACTGACTCAAGGGGGGCATCCTTGTCTACTGTGACTAGGTCCCTGGACATGACCTCCCTAGCCTTCAGGGCCATGAGAACCTTCGTAGCCCTCTTAGGCAGCTCAGATGAGAGCCTCGAGAGCTCTGAGAGTATCTCGTTGAAGTGTGCTGGCGACCTGACTTTGGTGGGCAGCTGCTTCTCGTATATGCTCCACTCTCCTGACACCATGTAGGATAGAGTGGATGCCAGGATGGCTGGCACAAGTATGTTGTAGTCTCCAGTCATCTCAGCGACCATCACAATCGAGGAGAGAGGGCACTTCGCTGCTCCGGAGAAGAAGGACGCCATCCCAACTAGCGGGAGTATCTTGGGCTGGGTTAGCATATCAGCTCCAAGAGAAGACATGGCTGCCCCAGCCATAGCTCCAATCACCAGAGAGGGGGCGAAGACTCCTCCGCTCCCACCTGAGCTTATGGTGAAGGATGTAGCTAGCATCTTGAGGAATATCAGGGGGACTATCACCTCGAGCTCGAGGCTCTCAGTCAAGACCTGCTGGATCCACCCGTATCCAGTCCCCATGGCATATGGGAACACTAAGCCAAGCGTCCCCAGCATTAAACCCCCTATGGTAGGCTTCAGGAAGTTCGGCGTCTTTAAGACCTTAAAGAGCTTGTCCCTCATCCCGTAGAAGACCACGACGTATATCACTGACAGGACGCCGCAGACTAGGCCTAAGGCAGCGAACACAGGCAGCTCAGAAGGCGTGAACGTGTAGGCTGGTATCGTGAAGATGGGCTGCCACCCTGTGACCAGCCCAAATATGCTGTATGCTGTGAAAGAGGAGACCACAGCATGGATGAAGGCGCCGGCCTCATAGTCCCTCTTGTAGAGGACTTCAACTGCGAAGAGGGCTGCTCCAAACGGGGCCTTGAATATGCTCCCTATCCCAGCTGATATACCTGATATCACGAGGGTCTCACGCTCTCTTGTGCTCAAGCCAAGCGCCCTAGCTATGATTGAGCCTAGCCCAGCGCTCATCTGGGCAACCGGCCCCTCTCTACCTGCGCTCCCGCCTGTCCCTATGGTGAAGGCTGAGGCTATGGCCTTCACTACAGGAACCCTGGTCCTTATGAGGCCTGATAGCTTGTGGAATGCCTCTATAGCTGCGTCAGTCCCGTGGCCCTCTGCCTCAGGGGCAAACCTGTACACCAGGATGCCTGAGGCTAAGCCTCCTAGAGCTGGGAGGGCTAGCAGGAGGCCTCTCCTGCACTCGCCTGCACCCCCGAAGTGGAAGAGGGGGTCCTCTCCACCAGGTGTTGGAGGGTGGAAGCAAGCTAGGTACCCTAGGAAGAAGGCTGAGAAGAGGTGGAGCATGTAGTAGAATGCGACAGCAGTCAAGCCTCCTAGCAGGCCGACGAGCATCGAGAGAGCTAGCAGCCTGAACTTCGACCTCCTCCAGGAGGAGCAGAGCCTTGCTAGAGTCTGCATACAGGTCTTGTCATGGTACAGGTGTTGGGGCTTAAAAACTTGCACGCAGCAAGGCTATAGCATGCAGCTGGTAGCAAGAGATAGGGGAGTAGAGTACTACAGGGTGGAGATTCCAGCTGGCAGGATGATGCCTGAGGTCAGCATCTACATCGTGTTAAGCTCTGGTGAGGCTCTGGTGTTCGACTCTGGGCCAGGCTACAAGCCTGCTGCCATGAGAGTGCTTGAAGCTGCTAGGAGGCTTGGCGGAGAGGCTGTGGTGGTGTCGCATGCGCACCCTGACCACGCTGGTGGAGCTAGAGCTCTGCAGGATGCTGGCATGCTGGCCCTCACTTCGGGGAGGGAGGCTGAGGTCATGGAGGACATGGAGAAGCTGCTCACAGAGTACTATGGCGTGAGGGGGGCTGAGAGGCTCGTGATGAAGGCTGCATTCAGGTTCATGGGCTTCCATGAGACCAGAGTGGACGCTACCCTGTCAGAGGGGGACGTGCTTAGGGTTGGAGACGCCAGGTTCAGGGCGCTGGAGCTGCCAGGGCACACACCAGGGCACATAGCCCTCCTGGAGGAGAGCAGCAGGATACTGCTGTCAGGGGACATGCTTGGCGAGGGAGCTACGTGGGTTGGGCCTCCAGCAGGGAGCCACAGCCTCTACATCAGGTCTCTGAAGAGGATAGTTGAGCTTAAGCCTAAGCTGGTGCTGCCAGCACATGGGAAGCCGACCAGCAGAGTTGAGGAGAGGGCCAGGAGGGTTATCCAGGGTAGGGAGAGGAGGCTCAGGGAGGTGCTGGAGGCTGTGAGGAGCGAGAAGGCCGTCAGGCAAGTGGCTATCGAAGTCTACAGGCCGAGGGGGCTTTGGATGCAGGCTGCATGCGAGAGAGCAGTGCTAGGCTACCTAACCTACCTGGAGGAGAGAGGGCTGGTTGAGTGCACTAGCAGAGAAGGTAGGGTAAGCAGGTGGAGGTTCAAGGCTGTATAGGCAGCACCTCCACCGGGCTTAGATGCCTTCATCACGGGGATCATAAGCAGCTTGCCTCGTCAGCATGGCAGAGAAGCTTTCACCTGCTTGAGCGCTGTGTAGGCTATCTGAGCATGCTCTGGTATACCTCCCTGCATCAGCTCCATGGGTTGAAGGCCTCTCCACGGCCACTACCATGACTATCTTCATGTGCTCGCTGTGCCAGCTGCCGCAGGGGTATAAAGGGGTGCAGCTTCAGATCTGGCGGCGTGCTGGCTGCAGTGAGACTCTGCCCTTCCTCACCCCTAGAGCTCTCCTTTCGCCTACAGTCTCCTGGTACACGTGCCTGAGCACCTGCTCATCCTCTCTGGTCAAGGCTACTCCTCTCCTGGCCATCATCCTCCTAGCTGTCTCTAGGACCCCCTTTAGCTCGAGCTCGACAGGCTCTGCTCCCGTGATCCAGGCTGTGAACGATGGGATGTCTCTGGTGGCTGCTCCGTAGACGTGGGAGGCCACGCCGACTTTCCTGCAGAAGATCATTGCCCCTATTGAGGTCTTCACGTGGTCTGCTATGTAGCAGCCTACGAACTGCCTTCCTGTGTCCACTTTGCGGCCTCCAGCTTCTACCCGCACTGGGCCATAGGTGTTCTTGAGGTTTGAGTTTGTTGAGCCAGCTCCCATGTTGACCCACATCCCGATGTAGCTGTGGCCTATGAAGCCATAGTGCCTCTTATTCGAGTACCCATGGAATACCGAGTGGGAGACCTCGCCTCCAATCCTGCAGACCTCCCCGATGTAGCTGGTGTCTAGGAGGCTTGGGAAGACTATGGTCTTCCTGCCTATGTACAGTGGGCCCTTAAGCAGGGAGAAGGACTCTACAACAGCCTCAGAGTCCACGTAGACTGGGCCGCCTCGAGTGTCAGCTACCACATAGGCCTCTACTCTCGCCCCCTTAGCCACGTGGAAGCCTCCCTCTCCAATCACTCTCACCGACTCATCGACCTCCCCCTGGCTGCTCCAGTCTAGCCTCATGATGTCGCCGGCGAGGAGCTCAGCTGAGAGGCCAACTAGCTCCCAGGGGTACTCTACCAGGCGTGCAGCCGGCTCGACTGCGATGCACTCCCTCTTGACTAGCTGCACAGCCTCTCTGACTCTGGCCTCCGATAGGAGTTCAGCTACCCTGGACGCCAGGCTAGGGGGAAGCTTAGCGTAGGCGAGAGCGCCTCCAGCAAACGCAGCATAGCCCTGAGGCATGGAGGCCAGGCGGCTTTTCAGCTTGCTGCCAGCTACCACGCGTGCATTCAGGAGCAGGAGCTCGCCTTCAACCTGCTCATTCACCCTGTATCCTAGGAGCCTGAGCTTCGGTGCAAGGTGCTCTCTGGCGTAGAGTACTTGAGCCCTGCCTAGCTCTAGCTCAGC
>QMWA01000116.1 GCA_003661385.1 Thermoproteota archaeon
CCCTTACTATGAGGTGCTCTCCAGCAGCCCCCTCTAGCCCTCCCATGAGCCCCCATGGCCTCATCTTGTTTCTCTCAGCTAGAACTGAGAGGGTCGCTGAAGGGGCCAGAAGCTTCCAGCTCCTCTCTATCCCACAGCCACCTCTCCACTTCCCTGGGCCACCACTGTCCTCCCTGAGCTTGTAGCTGAGGAAGAGTATTGGAAACTGGGCTTCTATGGCCTCTATCGGCGTGTTCATTGTGTTGGTCATGTGGACGTGCACGCCATCAACACCATCTAGCCCAGGCCTAGCTCCATAGCCTCCACCTATGGTCTCGTAGAACGCCCATAGCTCACCTGACTCCGGGTCTACTCCCCCTACGCTTATGTTGTTCATGGTGCCTGAGCCTGCAGCACACACCCTATCTGGGACCGCTTGGGCTAGAGCCCTGAAAAGGACGTCCACGTTCCTCTGGGATGTCTCCACGTTCCCCCCGCAGACTGCAGCAGGCCTCCTCGGGTTCAGCAGCGTGCCCTCTGGGACATGGACTTCGATAGGCCTGTAGCAGCCGTCGTTAACTGGTATGCTGGGGTCTGTGACACATATCATCACATAGAAGACCCCTGCTAGAGTCACCCCGAACGGGGCGTTGACTGGGCCATCGACCTGTGGCGACGTGCCAGTGTAGTCGAACTTGATGCAGCTGCCCTTCACCGTGACCTCCACAGCTATCCTAACAGGGTCGTCGGATGTCCCTGTGCTCTCCAAGTAGTCTTCAGCCTTGTACACTCCGTCAGGTATCTTCTCTAGCTCGCGGCGCATCATGCGCTCTGAGTGTGCCATGATCTCCTCCATTGCTGCCTCAAGCCTCTCCACGCCATACTTCTCAGCTAGCTCTATGACCCTCCTGATGCCGAGGAGGTTTGCTGCAACCTGGGCTCTCAGGTCGCCCATCCTCTCTCGCGGCGTCCTCACGTTGCTCAAGATGACCTCAGCTAGCTCCCTGTCTATCCTCCCCTTCTTAACGAACTTCACTGGAGGTACTATGATGCCTTCCTCGAACAGCTCAGCTGAGTCGCCTGGCATGCTTCCAGGGGCCTTCCCTCCCACATCTGAGTGGTGGGCTTTGTTAGCGACATAAGCTATGACCTCGCCCCTGTAGTAGACTGGAGCAATCAGCGTTATGTCGGGCAGGTGGGTGCCGCTTATGTAAGGGTCGTTGAAGAGGAGCATATCGCCCTCCTCCAGGTCTCCACGGTAGCTCGCCAGCCCCTGCTGGACTGCTACGATCATCGAGCCTAGGTGGACTGGGATGTGCTCTGCCTGGGCGACAAGCCTCCTCTTGGCGTCGAATATCGCGCAGGAGTGGTCCATCCTCTCCTTTATGTTCGGGGAGTAAGCTGACTTCCTGAGTGCTATGCCCATCTCCTCAGCTGCGTAGGTCAGCTTCCCTCTAACCACGCCTACAGTGACCAGGTCGACACTCAACTTCAGCACCTCCTCAGGATGAGGTTGCTGAGCTCGTCTACAGCAGCCTGGAAGCCAGGGTGCACCACTGTGGTCGAGTCATACTGCTCTATCACCGCAGGGCCCTCGATCACGTTCCCAGGCTTCAGCCTCTCCCTCTGATAAACCCTGCACCTCTCATAGCCCCCACTGAAGTACACCTCCCTCTCCTCGATTAAAGCCTGGGCAGGCGGCTGACTTCCCCCAGCTGCACTCACCTTCTTGAGCTTCGGCTTCCTCACCAAGCCCACTGCAGTAACCCTGGCATTGACCACATAGACCTCCTCTTCCCTCGCAGCGTACCCGTAAACCTCCTCGTGCTTGCTGTGGAAAGCCTCCACTGCCTGCTCCAGGGCTCTTCTGTCGAAGGGCCTTGAAGCTGGGACGGTGAGCTCGTAGGCTTGCCCAATGTACCTGAGGTCTAGCTTCCTGGTGAAGACCATGTGGCTCTGGCTGACGCCTTCCTCCTCTAGAACCTTAACACCCTTCTCCTCTAGCTCCCTGAAGAGCTCCTCTACGTCAGCTGGCTCCAGCTCGCTTGCCCTGGACATCACGGCTCTGGTGAAGTCGTGTTGGAAGTCTGCTGCCAGGAGGCCTAGAGCTGAGAAGAGCCCTGGGTTTAGGGGTATGATTACCTCCTTGACTCCAAGCTCCTCAGCTAGAGCGCAGGCGTGCATTGGGCCTGCTCCACCGAATGCTATCATGGAGAAGTCTCTGGGGTCATACCCCCTCTCGACTGAGACTATCCTAAGGATTTTCGACATCTCTGTGTTCGCTACCTCAATGACTGCTGTGGCAGCCTCAGTCAAGTCTACTCCAAGTGGGTCGCATACCTTCTCCTTGAAGGCCTTCTCAGCTAGCTCCCTGTACACCCTCTTCCTCCCTCCTAGCAGGTACCTTGGGTTAAGCCTCCCTAGCAGCAGGTTTGCGTCTGTTATCGTGGGGTCCTCTCCACCCTGCCCGTAGCATGCTGGCCCAGGGTCTGCTCCGGCGCTAACTGGGCCTACTCTCAAAGCTCCTCCCTTGTCAACCCATGCTATGGTTCCCCCTCCAGCACTGCACTCGACCAGGTCTATGAATGGGAACCTGACGGGGTACCCGCTTCCCTTGACCACCCTGCCCTTGTGGACTTCTCCAGCGACCTCATACTCTGCCACCTGCTCTGGAGCACCCCTGAATATCGAGCCGGCCTTAGCTGTTGTCCCCCCCATGTCGAAGCTTATCACGTTGCTTATCCCAAGGGCTTTGCTGTAGAATGCTGCAGCTATCACCCCGGCAGCAGGCCCTGACTCCACTACTGTCACTGGAGCCTCTGACACAACCTCTGGAGAGGCCATGCCTCCGTTGCTCTGCATCACATAGAGCGGAGCTTTGACCCCAAGAGACCTGAGCTCATCCTCGAGCTTCCTGACGTAGAGGGATACTATGGGCTTCAGGACGGAGTTCACGACAGCAGTGCTGATCCTCTCATACTCCCTGTACTCTGGTGAGATCTCGCAGCTAGCTGTCACATGCAGGCTTGGAGCCTTCTCCTTTACTATCCTCTTGGCCTCGAGCTCGTGAGCTGGGTTCACATATGAGTTCAGGAAGCCTATTGCAACTGTCTTAACCCCCTCCTTGAGCATGTCCTCAACTGCATCCTCGACTTCTCTGGAGTTCAGGGGGGCTATGACCTCTCCTCTCGGGCCTATTCTCTCTGCGACCTCGTACCTGTACCTCCTCTCGACTAGAGGCCTAGGCTTTGTGAAGAACAGGTCATAGAGCCTGTGCCTCCTCTGCCTTCCTATTTCGATGATGTCTCTGAACCCCTTTGTCGTTATGAGAGCTGCTTTGGGAAGCTCTAGGCCTCTCTGACCTAGAAGCGCATTTGTAGCTATGGTTGTCGCGTGGACGACGACCTCTATCTCGTCTGGGCGGGCTTTAGCCAGGAACTCCCTCAAGGCTTCTACAACGCCCTTCTCTGGCGCCAGCGGTGTGCTCGACACCTTTATGTTGATAAGCTCACCATCCTCGCTCAGCGCAACCAGATCTGTGAAAGTCCCACCGATGTCTACTCCAACTCTATACATAGAGTCAGCCTCCTAGCTAGCAGTGTAATAACTTTACTTATAGCATGTGGCCTGAGTGTTATCGAGTTGAGACCTACCTTCCCCTCCTCTTGGCTACCCTGGAGACCAGGGGTGCGATCAGCCCCTGTGGAGTCAGCCTTATTGTAGCTAGGAGTATCGCCCCGAACACCAGTAGCCTCCACTCCCCCTTTGCGGTGAAGTTTATTGTCCTCTTGAAGAACTCATTTATCACAGGGTTCATGGTCCTTAGGTACTCATCTAGGAACTGGATGAAGAAAGCCCCTATTATCGGGCCATATATGGTCTCCATGCCGCCTACCACGCTCATGCATATCACCTTGGCCATCTCGCTGAAGACTATCATGTTGGGGCTTATCAGCAGGACGTAGTGGGCGTAGAATGCCCCGACTAGCCCTGAGAACAGGGCTCCGATTGTGGTCACCATGACCCTGTACCTGACTGTGTTCACGCCCATGCATGAGGCAGCATGCTCGTCTTCTCTGATAGCCCTGATGAACAGCCCATACTTCGAGTTGACTATCACGTGGACTACCACCACTGAGGCAGCGAATATGCCCAGTATGATGTAGAAGTATGGTGCCTTGGACGGCGTGGACAGGAGAGGAGGGACGCTGAGCCCTAGCGCTCCTCTGGTCAGCCAGTACTCTGCAGTCAAGACTATCCTCATGATCTCAGAGAAAGCTATGGTTGTGAGCGCCAGGTAGACTGCTCTCATCCTCAGTGTGAGGTAGCCTAGGAAGAGGCCTGCTACCATGGCTACGAGAGCCCCTAGGAGGAAGCCTAGTGCAGGGCTTATCTTGAGGTGGATTACTGTGAGGGCGGAGGTGTAGGCGCCTATCCCGCTGTAAGCCATGTATGCGAATGAGAACTGGCCTGTGTACCCTGCCTCGAGGTTCCAGAACTGGGCTAGTACAGCATAGTACATCGCGAAGATCAGCACATGAAGCCAGTAGCCCTCCCCTATCGTGAAGGGGGCTGAAGCCAGCAGCGTGAAGACAGCTATGGGGAGAGCCAGCTTCCTGGGCTTAAGCTGGGCTCTAAAGGCCTCTGCTAAGCTCATCTTCTAAGCCTCCCTCTCTCTTTCACCGAACAGGCCATATGGCCTGAGGAGCAGGACGGCTACCAGCACGAGGAGGCCATACACGTCCCTATAGGCCAGAGCTCTGGTGGGGTCAGGCATGAAGACTGACCCGAGGCTCTCGAACAGGCCTAGGAGGACGCTTCCAACTATGCTCCCGAGTATGGAGCCCATTCCACCCAGCACTATTATGACATAGCCCTTTATCGCAGGCATCGCGCCCATTGAAGGAGAGCACAGGAATATCGGCGCCATCAAGGCTCCAGCTACAGCAGCCATCATGGAGCCCAGCGCAAAAGACCAGTTGTCTACTCTGATCGGGTTTATCCCTAGAGCTGAGGCCATAGGCCTGTTCTGGCTTACAGCCCTCATAGCCCTCCCAGGCCAGGTCTTGTACAGGAAGAAGAGCAGGGCAGCTAGCACAGCTATGGAGACAGCAGAGGCGAGGATGCGGTCTCCACCTATGGTCAGGGGGCCAACCTTAACCTTCCCAACTACATACGGTGGGGGGCCTGTTGAGAAAGGGTACAGGACTATCATGAGGTTACGCATGAAAACCGAGATTGCGAAGGTTATGAGTATAGCATACTCGCCTGGCCTCTCAACCCTGCCGAGGCTCATAGGCCTCAGGAAAGCCCTCTCAACAACAGCACCGAACACCAAGCCTGCTACAGCAGCTATAGCCAAGGCAGCAAATGGGTTCACTCCAGCTCGGGTTATCAGGAAGTAAGCGGTGTAGCCTCCTATCATGTACATTTCTCCATGAGCGAAGTTAATAACCTTCATTATACCAAATATCAGGGTCAAGCCCACAGCCATGAGGGCGTAAATGGCGCTTATAATCAGGGCGTTAAGAAGCTGGGCAAAAAAGTAGGATAGGAAGCCGCCCATCCCTGCCACCCTATCCAGGTGGATACTGGATCGGCGACGTAGCGTACTCTGGTGGGTAGACTATGGCTGCTTCATCTGGTGACTGGCCTACCTCAGTGTACTGGATCATGAAGACATTGAAGCCAAGCCACTGGTGGTAGGCCATAGGCGGGTCTCTCTGAGTCGAGAACGATATCTTCCCTAAGGTACCAAGGTACTCAATCTCCTCAAGAGCCTTGATTACAGC
>QMWA01000117.1 GCA_003661385.1 Thermoproteota archaeon
GCCTTTAATATTTCCCCATGCATCCAAGCCCTCACATGCCCTCCTACTCTAGCTGGTATATCACGTCTATAGTGCACTCCAAGGCTTCCCTTCCTCTTGAGAGCTGACAGGGCAATAGCCTCCAGCGTCAAGAGCATGCTCCACAGCCTCATCCCATGCGGATCACCTTCAGCGCTGAAGCTAAGCCACATCTCCCTAGCCTCTCTAGCGAAGCTGACAGCCTCCCTAAGCCTCTCCTCGTCTCTGATAACCCCCACAAGCCTCCAGGCAGCTGACCTGGCTTCAGCCTCAGCCTGCTTAAGGTCTACCTTACACCGCGGCAGCTCGCCAGCTTTGGGGAGGTCGGCTTTCCTCTCAGATGCAGCGTGCTCTGCTGCAGCTCTCCCAGCTCTGAAGCCGAACACAGCTGCCTCAGCTAAGGCGTTCCCTGGAAGCCTATTAGCGCCATGAATACCTCCAGCAACCTCCCCTGCAGCATACAGCCCATCCAGCTGAGTTTCACCCCACTCACTGACCTCCAGGCCACCGCAGAAGAAGTGAGCTGCTGGAGAGACCACTATAGGCTCTCTTCTCAAGTCCACACCATGCCTCATGAACAACCTAAGAAGCCTGAGGTACCTGCTCTTCAAGATGTCCTCAGGGATCCCAGAGAAGTCCATCAGAACACCGCCATCTACCCCTCTGCCCTCCTCAGCCTCCTGGTATATTGCCCTGGACATGATGTCTCTGTCCTCAACCTCTCTGCTAGAGTACTTGAGCATGAACCTCTCTCCAAGCTTGTTGAGCAGAGAGGCTCCATCATACAGCGGCGAGGCCAGTATCAGTATCCCTGGAACCGGCTTAACTGTTATCAGAGGATAGAACTGCACGAACTCCATGTCGATCAGCTTAGTTCCAGCGTCCAGTGCTAGCGCATACCCCTCTCCACACGCATCTGGGGTAGCATCGCTCCTAGCATATACTCTTGCTCCACCCCCAGCTGCTAAGACCACGCTTCCAGCAGAGACTTTGAGGAGCTTCCCTCCCCTGATGTCGTAGGCCAAGCACCCCACAATCCTGTCTCCATCAACCAGCAGCTTGAGGACTGGAGTGTAGCCAGCTAGCTTAGCCCCCAGCGCAGCAGCTGCCCTAGCGAGGCTTCTAGAGAGCTCAGCTCCAGGGGGATGCCCCTTAACGCAGCATATCCTATGCCTTGAGTGGCCTGGCGACAAGTCCAGCAGAAGCCTTCCTCCCCTCCTCTTGAACCTGACTCCAAGCTCAGCTAGCTTCCTAACAGCATCAGGAGCCTCCTCAGTGAGGGCTTCTGCAAGCTCTCTTATGCAAGCTCCTCTCCCAGCCCTCAGGGTATCCCTAAGGTGCAGACTAGGGCTGTCATCACTGCCTAAGGCAGCCGCAATCCTCCCCTCAGACTTAAAGGTCGCCCCGCTATGCCCAGGAGACCCTCTGCTGAGCACCAGAACGCTGGCGCCAGCTCTCCTAGCTGCTATGGCAGCACAGAGCCCAGCTGCCCCTCCTCCAACGATGACCACATCAGCTTCCAACTTGCCTCTCAACAACATCCCTCCTGCTCCTCTCAATCAGCATAGCTGCCAGATCTCTCAGCGCAAAAGCGTCTACACCAGCCATGTAAACTGGTATATCAACTAGCTGAGCGCCATAAAACCTGACGTACAGGCTTCCATCAAACCTGACTACAGAAGCCCTCCTACACTTCTTCCACAACCCCCTGAACCTGCTCCTCCCAACCTTGACAGTAAACCCCTGCTCAGTCAGCAGTATAGAGGGATGTTGGAGGAGAAGGTAGGAGGCTGCTCCGATCAAGCTGGACGAGAGCGCTACAGCTGGGAGGATCCATGCTCCACCTGGAGCTCCAAGTAGTGATGCAGCTATGATCACGGCTGAGCCCATGAGGAAGGCTGAGATCAGCGAGTTCACTACTAAAGCCGGCACATAAACCCTGCTATAGGCCCTTCCCAGCTCTGCCTCAACCCTCCTACCTGCTCTCTTGAAGACTCTCTTGAGCTTAAGGCTCTTCAGCAGCCTAGCTGCAAGAAACCCTCTGCTGGCATAAGCCTTCCTCCTACTGCAGTCTACAAGTATGATGCCCATAGCCCTCTCCTCCAGCCTTCTAACAGCGTCAGCAAGCTCCCCACTAGCCTCCCTGACGACCAGGATGAGCCAGCTCATATGAGCTCCAGAGCTGGATGAATGCAGCTTAGCTGCATCAACGATCTTCATAGCCTCTCTCTCACCGAGCTCCTCTGAAGCTGAGATGTAGCAGTGAACTCTGTAGTCTGGGACCATCAGGGCTAAAAGCCTAGATAGCAGGAAGCCAACTGGCCTAGTGCCACCTGACAGAAACGAGTAGAACTCCACCCCAAAGGCCTTAAGGCCTCTGATGGCCTCCCTGAAGTCAGCTACCTCAACACCCCCACCAACCATCAGCTCCCTCTCAAGGCTTCGAGCAACATCCTCGACATTAAATTGGCAGGAGCGGCCCACGCTTCTCCTCCTCTACCCTCTCAGCAAGCCTGGGCTCAGCTGGCTTCAGCACAATCTCCCTTTCAAGGGCTTCCTCAAGGCTCTCAACCCTCACCTTAGCATCCACTCCAAGCTCCACTCCACCATAGCTCGAGTAGAACGTGTAGGGGTAGAAGAAGTAGACATCCTCAACTTTAGTTGGGTCGCTTTCGAGCTTCACCTCAACTTCACCAGCGCCCATCCCTGCGCCTAGGACACGCCCCTCACATAGAGGGTACTCAACTGAGTACTCTCTTCCATCAATCTTAAGCCACTCCCTTACAACCACTCCAGCCATGTAGTCTTCAGCACTCCCCTTAAGCGGAAACCTACCTCTTATGACCTCTCCAGCCTGGTAGGTCAGCTTCTCAAGCTCAAGCTCCCCTGAGGGAGGAAGCCTACTCTCGCTGTCAGATGGGAGAACCTTCAGCCTAAGCTCCCTTCTAGGCCATAGGATACGCCCACCCAGCCTGGGGGTACCGAATACAAGAGACCACCTCACCTTTATGCTCCTACAGCTCAAGGTAGGTGGCAAAGTCTCTGGGTACTTTATCTCAAAGCTCCCTTCACCTAGCGTGAACTCCCTCCTATATGACAGCACTATACTCCAGCTATACTTGCCTACCTCTCTGGCAGGGAGGTCTGATGCAGCCAGCACAACGAGAACCGCTGTAACTCTGCCTGAGGACTCTCCTCTTATAGGCTCACCAGCCTTCAAGACGCTTTTCTCAACCAGAACTTGTAAGACCAAGCAAACCCCACTGAAGTTCTCAAGCAGCTAGATAACCTTTACTCTAGCTCAACTACATAGTGGTCTCTAAGCCATCCTGGCTTCTTGAGAACCCTTATCCCCCTGTAGTCTGTGTTAAAGAGGTTAAGCCTAGCCTTCTTCCTGCTCACGGCCCCCTGTCTCACAAGCTCTCTGACAAGCTCCATCAGATCCTGAGCTATGCTCCTGAGGACCCTGCTCTTGGCTTCAGCCCTCCCCCTCCTAGCCTCATAGAAGTCTAGGACCTTGTTCAGGCTATACCACCTTGAGACAGCTGAGAAGTAGAAGAGGCCTATAGCAGAGTAGAGGATCAGCCTAGCAGCCCAGCTTCCACTCAAGGTGTTCAGGAAGAGAGCTGCTATGAAGAACAGGAGCGTAATCCTCAGGAGAAACCTAGATACCAGGAAGACCTGGGACCAAAGCTTGGCAGAAGGGTCCTTAGCTGGGAGGTTGACCATGTAGTCTACAGCAGAGAACAGGGCCTTCCTCTTCTTCCTGTCGACAGCCTTCTTCACGTGCTCCTCTATCTTCTCAAACCTAGACTTAAAGACCCTAGGATCCACGTTACGCCCAACCCTATACCCGTCTATGGCTTCTACGACGAAGAGTATGTCGTCAACCGCCTTCCTAAGCTTCTTGCTGCTGCTCAAGCAGACACCTAAACAAAAATGGGGTTTAGGGGCTTAGGCTGGAGGTATCTCGGTGTATATTGTCTTTACATCGACTCCCTTCTTCGTGTTGTATATCAGGAACGCTGAGAATATGAATGCTCCAAGACCCATCCAGAAGGCCTGGTGCAGCGGTATCCCGAGCCTGAACTCTCCGAAGTAGTAGAATATCTCGTGTGTAGCGATGTAGAAGAAGAAGAAGTTCACCGCGAACCCGTAGGCTCCCAGTATCGTGAGGAGCGGTATACCAGCTATCTCCCAGCGTAGCGGAGCTTTCTCGTAGAGATCTCTCCTCAGGTATGGTAGGACAGCTGCAGCTAGGCATGCCAGCATGACAGCGAACTGGTACAGGTTGGTTGTGTCAGCTGCTGCAGCCCAGTCTCCTCCTGCAGTCAAAGCCACGCCGAAGATGCCTCCTATCATTGTGAGGAGTATAGCCCAGTGTGGGCTGTGGAACTTGTCGTTCACAGCAGCGAAGGTCTCTGGGAAGAACCTGTCGAAAGCCCAGGCGAATACCATCCTGCTAGCTACAACGAAGAACGCTGGGATGTCCTTCAGCAGCACAATGCCTACTAGAGTGCCATTGAGCACCTGTAGCCAAGCCAATCCAGGTGGAACTAGCGGTATGGTGAATGACGTCACTACTCTAGGTGGCAGCAGCCAGTCAGGTGGCACCCCTAGCAGGCTAGCTACCCCATCAGCTCCAAGCTTCTCCATCAGGTAGTTGTAGAGTGCCGTATAGTATACTCTGCTCGTTGGTATGCCATGCTGGCTCAAGTATGTCATTGCACCAGGTACCTGGGCGAGGATGCTCTCTGGCACGACGTAAACACCGTAGACCAGGAGTGGCAGAGCTATGTAGTAGAGCATTATGATTATCGTCCCGAGGATCTGGGCTACAACCAGAGACTTAGCTGGGGTCTTCAGCTCACCTCCAACGAAGACAGCTGACACTATGCCTATGTAGGCCCAGATTGCTCCTATGCTGGCTTTCATCGTGTCTCCCCAGCTGTGAGGCTTCACCGGGAGGTCCTTGTCCTTCATGCCAAGCTCAAATGCCTTGTTAACTATCTTCTCGTATGCTCCAGACCCGTATATCGTGTTCCACCCCTTAACAGCACCCATCTGAGCTGTTCCCCATGCCCCAAGGATCAGGAGGTTGCTCAAGCACCCTATTATCGCTACTATACCGAGGATGTTGATTATCCAACCATAGATCCTCATGCCTAGCAGAGCTATCGCACCGAAGACTATGACGAATATCATCCCGAGAACCCAGTGGCCTTGAGTTGTGGACATCCACTTAGCTGCGTTCAGGAGCCCCTGGCTCCTCGTGGCTATCCCAGCTGCCGTCGCAGCTCCGACGAAGAAGTCTATCGAGTACCATGCTATGATACCGTAGCTCAAGACCTCAGTGAACCAGAAGCCCCATGAAGCCAGGAAGCCTAGAGTTGGGCTTAAGCCTCTGGTGATGAATATGTAGTCTCCTCCAGTCCTAGGCATCATTGCACCGAGCATGGTGTACACTACTGCAGTGGGTATCATAGCTAAGATCCCTGTGATGAGGAATGAATACGGGACGAAGGCTCCAGGATGCGTGTAGGCTGCTATAATAGCGAGCCTGTGGATGCCACCGCCAACGGTGTGTGTGAAGCATATCATGAAGGCTGTGAATGGCCCTACCGTCCTGACTAGTCCTGATGCCCTCCTAACGAATAGCGTAGGCATCTCCGCCATACACACACCTCATTTCTCAGGTCGA
>QMWA01000118.1 GCA_003661385.1 Thermoproteota archaeon
CCTCTATGCCAAGGCTCCACGCGTACTCGATCTCCCTCCTCAAGTGCTCTAGGCTCCCTAGGCCTATGCTATGCTGGAGCCTCACCCTATCCTTGACTCCACCGAGCAGCTTAGCCAAGGGCATATGCTTCCTCTCAGCTACCATCACAGTGAAGGCTGATGTGAAGGCTGAGAGCGTTACCCTATGCCCTCGAATCCAATCCAGCAGAGAGCACACATCCCTCAGCGTAAGATGCCCCTTAGCCCTATAGGACTCTAGGAGGCGTGGTGCAGCCAGGTCTACAGCTATATGCCAGGCTGTAGCAGAGTCCTCCTCATTATATATTGGCTCAGGGAGCACTGGAGCCTCACCCCACCCCTCATCTATCCTCACTAGCAGAGCACCCTTCCTCTTGATCTCCCCCCTGCTTATGGTGAACGGTTTCTTCAGGGGGAGTGAGATAAGCCTCACCTCGATCCTATTGCACTCGAAGGGCTCGTCTAACGCCTCCTCTATTGGAGCCAAGCAGACCCCCAGGTGCCACTGTGCTTCAGGCTTATATGCTGGCGCAGTGCTCTGGATGCAGGGGCTACCTTCTGAGCTGCTTCAGCATGCTGGCAGCTGCCCTCCTGTACCTTGCTGTAACCTCACCTCTGAGGGCTGCTAGCCTCCTGTTCTCTCTGATCTCCCTCCAGGTCAGCTGCCTGGCTAGGGGAGCTAGCTCCTCCGCATGCTCGCACAGCTGGAGCACGAGCTCGTATCTCTCTTCAAGCTCCTTGAAGCCTTTGGGCGTCCCGAGGAGCCTGACCTCGATGTACCTCTTCTCAGCTTGCTTGACAGCTTGCTCTAGGTCTCTCAGGCTCCTGAGCTCCACTGAGCTTGGGAGCTTAAGCCTGAGCTTAGCGTCATGGAAGCTCATCCCAACGACATCAATGTGCTCTGGGCTAGGCCTATAGGAGGAGGCTTCTCTGAATGTAGCCTCAAGCCTGCTGAAGTCCACCTTCTCAAGGACCCTGATGGGGCTTCCCTTCTGGTATAGCTCTCCTACAGTCGTGTCTGATGCGGGCAGCCCTACTCTCCCATACTTGTACTTTCCCTTCAGGGGGATGAGGAAGGGCTTCATCCTCCATATGGCTTCTCTCAGGTAGCCTGTGGTGCTCCCGTCAAACTCAGGTAGCCCAAGCCTGAAGTGCTCTTCTCTGGGAACCATCCTACACCAGAGCTCAAGCCTCGTAGCATACACGCCTGGAAGCCTCCACATGTAGTTGTCTTCAAACCTGGATATCAGGTATGGCGTGAAGGCTGCTAGCACAAGCATGCAGCACCCAGCCTCCTCTACGCCAACATCTATGGCAGGCTGCATGGCGGCAGAGTTCATCAGCTGCCTGTGATCCCAGCGCCTCCATAGGACACCGTAGATGCCACGCCTAGCAACCCTACGCCTGTACTCTCCAGTGCCAGGTGGCGGAGCAAGCTGAGAGGTCCACACCACCCTGATGCCAGCTCCAGCAGCAAGCTCAAGGTACTCCCTGTAAAGGTGCTCAGTGGCATCAAGGAGGTCATCTAGGCTGCGCCTGGGCTCCATGGAGAGCTCAAGGAGCCCAGCATTGCTATCAAGCCCAACAACACCCTCATGAGCACGGACACCAAGAGGCTCACCAGTATAAGAGTCCCTAATGACCTCACCAAGCCTATGGAGCTTGAGCTCAACAAGCCTCCTCCACTCACCCCACTCTAGAGGCCTGCCTCCAGCAACCTGGAGGAGCTCAAGCTCCAGCCCAACCTTCCTCAAGCCAGCACCCTGGCAGCCTCACCCAGCTTAGGATAAAAGCACACCTCACATAGATAGGGGCGAGCTAGAAGATCTCAAGCGAGCGCTTAAGCAGAGTGAAGCAGCCAGCTTCCAAGTCAAGGCAGCAGGTGAAGCAAGCTGGCAGCGTTGGTTTGCAGCAGCTTACGCCTTGAGATGCTGCACCCCACGACGCCTCTGCTAGCTATCCTACACCTGGGCTGGATGCAGTTAAATTTCTTGACTGTACTTATAATGGTAGCTATGTGAAAGCTTATAAAGCACCCAGGGGAGCTTGATTCAAGCTGAGCTGGCTGCACTCGCCCCCTCCTCGCCTTGTGTCTCCTGCTGGGGTCAGGTATGAAGGGAGCTCTGCCGTATAGGTATGTGGTGGTCCTCCTCAAGGTGAGGAGGAGGGCGAGAGGAGAGGACATAGCAGCTGTAGAGGACGTTATAGCAGAGTACATAGTTGGGAAGGAGCCGCATGGGACAGTCCTCAGGCTTCCAGTGGAGATGCTGAGCTGGCTCACGGAGGTGCTAGGCATGCAGCATGTCTTCACATTATGCAAGACGAGAAGGCGTACATCACCATTCTACAGCATCGAGTTCATAGCATGTGACGCATGCGAGGAGCAGACAGCAGAGTACATCGACATAGACACGGAGACAGGGAGGATAGAGTACGTCTGCCCAGGGTGCAAGCGTGAGCTAGAAGAGTTCAGACAGAAGCTCAGGCGCTACCTCAACCAGAGGCGCCCTGCTCCATAGCTGAGGCTGCAAGCTTACTTCAGCTGGACGCCAATAGGTAAGCTTATCACACACCTCTACCCAGGTACTGCAGTGGTGTAGTTGGGGCTGTTCGACAGGATCTGTGTCGAGACTGAGGTAGGTAGGCTATGCTTCCAGACGAAGTGGACGATATACCTGGATGAGGAGGGGAGAGCCTTTACTGACGGCCTGCTGGAGTACCCCTGTGAGGTGGAGGTCTTCGGGGTCAAGCTGAGGTTCTTTGGGGGAGCGTGGTTCCCGCTTAAGCCAGCTTGCAGCGGGATGTGCATGCTTCCCTCATATGACACATGCTCCCTAGGCACTTATGCTCCAGGAGACAGGGTGGAGGGGGCTGTGATAGGGGAGCCAAAGAGCCTAGACCTCGACTGCGTGATACTGAGGAGGCCGAAGCTCACAGCAGAGGAGCTTGCAGCAGCACTAGGCCTCGAGCCTGAGCTCAAGGAGGGGGCTCCCTCCAGCTACACAGGTGAGGTAGGAGGCTGGGAGCTAATCGCCAGGGGAGACTTATTCGCCACCCCGGTTCAGAGGGTAGACCTAGTGGAGTTCCTGAAGGACCCTGAGAAGCCTCTGCAGCCGATAAAGCACGTGATACTCCTGGCTGCAGGCCGCGGCGAAAAGCCGTCACCACAGGAGGTATACAGGAAGGCAGTAGCCAAGGAGCTAAAGCACCACAGAGATAAGCTGCCAGAGACCATAAAGCTAGCGGTGGCAGCAGGCCTAAGGCAGCTCACACCATACACCCTAGAGGATATAGCAGAGCTACTAGACCTAGATCCAGACGAGCTTGAAGACAAGCTAAAGGAGTTGGAGCAGAGCTAGGCGCGCAAGCCAGCAGCCAGAACCCACCTGAGCACCACAGCTACTTAGGTGGTAGCTGCCTCAGTCCAGCAGCTTCAAGGCGGGTAGGCAGCCTGTGGGCTGCTGGGTGCTATCTATGCCAGCATCTAGGCTAGAACTGCTCTGGGAACCCTCTTAGGCTCTTGTCTAGCTTACGCCACTGCACTCCAGGGAGCTCAGGTGGCTCCTCATGGGCTTCTGTAGCTAGTATGAGGTTGTGGCCTGTGTCCATCCAGTACTCTTGGGCTACGTCATCTATCTTGTAGACCTCGCCAGTATCTGGGTCCCTCACATCTATTGTCCCTGATATGGCGTTACACCAGCCATGCGTATACGTGAGGTCCTCGAGCATGTTAGCTCTCCAGGTCTCTAGGCGCATCCTCCTTATCTCATCGTATGTGCGCCTGGTCATCTCATACATCTCACGCCAGTGCCTGGCTGACTCCATAGCGTCCTGCATTATAATTGCTCGCATCTGCCTCTCTGCACGCTGCCTAGCCTCGTACTCAGCTAGCACAGTCTTAAGCCAGGTTGGGTTGGCTACAATAGAGCCTACAAAACCCCTTAAGACACCTAGAGCCTCACTAGCCTCACCTTCACCTCGCCCCATAGCTGTGGACACCTGAGCACTCCAGCCAACCAAGCTCCCCAAAGCAACCCCGAATGTAGCAGCCCAAGCATACCCCAATGCTCCCTCGCTGCTGAACTTCGCTAGAGAAGAGGAGGCTATAGGCCTCAAGCCAGATGCTGGAGATGAGAGGAGAGCTCCCATGTACTCAGAGAACAGGCTGGAGCTGAGGCCCTCAGCCCGAGCCCACTCAACCCTGAGGCCAAGCTGAGGCAGCACGCCTCTGACATAGCTTAAGGCATCCATGTAAGGTGATATGGGCAGCCCAGTGAGCTGCAGTGCAATGCTCCCAGAGGCATCGTACACGTAGCTGACAGCAGGCTCCACAGCAACCCTCATCTCTCCACCTGGAGCTGTGAGCTCAGCTGCAAAGCTCATGCCCTGAACTCCACCGCTCACATGCCAGCCTTGAGGGGCCTTAGCTACGTAGGCAGCCATCCCGCGAGAGAGGTCGGGGAAGGCTACAGCCCGCACAGGGAGAGGCTCCCTGAGCTCGAAGCTAGAGAGGACAGCCATCAGCACATCCAGCTTCCTCTCCTTGAGCTCAGCAGGCAGAGAGCAGGAGGAGGTCAGGTAGAAGCCTCCTGGAGCACAAGCCATGAAGGCATAGCACTCGACATCCACCTCGATACCAAGCCCAAACACCTGGAGGAGGGGCCCTGAAGCCCTATACAAGCTCCTGACAGCAATCCCACTACGCCCTCTACCCCACCACCTCCCAGCTAAGCTCACGTGAAGCCCAGGTGACACAAGAGCCCTGAAGTACCTCTCCTCATAGTCCAGGTAAGCTCTGAGAGCATCCAGAGAGCTCCCAGCTCTAGCAAGCTGAAACCCACAGGAAACCAAGGGAACAGCGGGGTTCACGGCAGAAACGCACCCAGCTCTCACGTCAACAACCCACTCAGCAGGCTTCCTGAGCCTGAACCCATGAACCCTATCCTCATACTCGGTGAGAGAGCTCATGTCCAACACACTGCACACGCAGTATATAAGCTGCCACATGAAGCTGCAGGCTGCACCCTGACCACAGCTCAGCTTCCCATGCAGCCTCTAGCGTGGAGCGCTGCTGCTAGCGCCCTGTAAAGCTCCTCTACAGCGTCCTCTGGGCTCTTCACCCTGAGGGCTTTGGCTACCGCGATGTCGAGGCTACGCCTGCTCCCCTCTCCTAGCTGAGCCCACATGGGTGGGAGCTTCAGCTGCATCACCTTGCTGAGCTGCTCTAGGATCTCGCTGGCCTGCTCTCCTCTGAGCCTGGATAAGTCTGGTATTGGGAGCTCTAGGTAGTCGCTCTCAAGCAGCCTAGTCCAGGTCTCTGAGATCTTCCTGCCTAAGAGGACCAGCATAGCTAGGAATATGGTGCTGTTCAGCCATGCTGTGATGAGCTTGCTATCCACCAGGCTGCACCTAGCTATGTAGAAGTTCTTTGAGGCAGCTGTCTCCTCTCTGGTGTAGTTTGCGAACACACCCCGCCTCCTGAAGAGGAGGTCGACTTTATCAGGTATGAAGACGTGGCCGAAGGGCTTCTTAGCCTTCACCTGCCTGTAGACGTGGCTATACCAGAGCTCCCCGTAAGCTCTTATAGCTGGAGCAGCTACACCAGACCTAGCACCCCACTC
>QMWA01000119.1 GCA_003661385.1 Thermoproteota archaeon
GCAGCTCTCCCTAGCAGCTCTGTTGGAACAGCTTTCATGTAGTCTCTGAGCTTGCTGCCGGCTTTGCTGACATAGTAGGCCAACCCCTCCTCAGCCGCCTCCCTTAAGCTGGACACCATCCTAGCTAGCCTTATCTCCCATAGCCTGGTCTTACTGAAGCTCTCCTCAAGCCTACTCAAGGTCTCCAGGATGACGTAGTAGTGTAGCCCAGCCGTCTCCTCAACTAGGGGAAGAACGCTTTTCTCACACTCACTGAGGGGCAATCCAAGGATTGCTGCCGCTGTCAAGGCTCTAGCTTGGAGCACTCTGCTTCTCTCAACCCCATAGGGAGGTACCACCATGGCCTTAGACGTGACTGTTCCTTCACCTCTAGCTTTAGCTGCTGCTGACACACACCAGACCCCGAGAGCTCTTCTAAGCTCGCCTACGAGCTCAGCTCCCATCGGGATGTTCTCAGCAATGAAGTCAAAGGTCTCTGAGAGCTGGAGCATCAGCTTATCATTGAGGTCTCTTAGCCCATGTGCTCTAGCAGCCAGCTTAGCATATCTCGTCTTAGCCAAGACTGCTTGGAGCTCAGATGTGCTCCTGCAGCCCATTATAGCCTCATAGTCCTCCCTATTCAGGAGCTTCCCAATCTGGGCCCTCAGCCTCGACGTAAGATAGCTATACCTCCTACTCTCCAAGCTCTCCCCTTCTGACCTAGCTCCTTCCTCAAGATCATCAGCCACACCAGGAGTGTGCCAACTATCACACCCAGCAGCGCTCCAAGCTCAGGCTGATAGCCCATCCTCTTAGCCAGATAGTACCCGACCATAGCTAAAGCTAGAATATCGAATGGAAGTGAGAAGTACCACATTGCCTTAGCCATCTCGCTGCTCAAGCTCCCCCCAGATACGCCTGCACCTAAGTTTTAAATCTTGAACTCTGAGGCTAGTCTCCTATGCGTAAAGACATCGTCATTCTACTCAAGACGCTGGCCATCGGACTTGAGCTCCCAGCTCTAGTGCTAGCTGGGGTGCTGGCCGGCCTCCTCATTGGGAGGAGGTTGTCGCCTATAGTAGCGTTTATACTATCTCTCGCTGGGGGGCTACTTGGCCTCGCAGCAGGCACCCTGCTGTTCCTCAAGCTGGTACGCTACATAGTGAGGTGACTGGATGCTAGCTGGAGCTTCCGTGTACGCGTATGCGAACGCCCGCTCGAGAGCTTTACGCTCCTTCATGCTGACTCCAGCAAACTACGACACGCTCCTAAGAGCCAGGAGCCTGCCTATGATGATCCAGACCCTTCTCTCGATGCCAGCTTACTCCCAGTACGCTAGGGAGCTCATGCAGGCTAAGACGCCAGCTGACCTTGAGGCAGTCCTCATAAAGGACTACTACGACAAGGTGAGCAGGGTTTCAAGCTGGGTACCCGAGAGAAACGCCAGGCAGCTGCTTAGAACCCTCTCAATGAGGTTTGACTTCGACAACCTCAAGCTGCTGCTTAGGGCTGCGGTCACCAAAGCTGAAGCCAGCGAGGTCACCCGGCTTCTAGTCCCTTCACTACGCTACCCTCCAGATGTGGCTGCTAAGCTCGCTGAGCGGGCAAGCGTGGACGACGTGATAGCGTCAGTATGGGATTCCTCCCTCCGCTCTCTCCTAATGGAGGCGAAGAGAGCTGCTGAAGAGCTTAAGAGCCCTCTCCCGCTCGAGCTGACAGTCGACAGGTACATGGCTGAGCTCCTCTGGAGGCAGTCTCAGCAGCTACCTGAGGTATCCAAGCAGGCTGTAAGGCACCTTCTTGGAGTTGAGCTGGACTCTAAGGCCATCCTAGCGTGCTTGAGAGCTAAGGCCCTCAGGGCGAAAGCAGAGGACATGGAGCTCATAGTTCCCAAGATGAGGTACAGGCTTGGAGAGGACCTAGAGAAGGCTATGAGGGCAGCTACGCTGAATGAGGCCATGAGAACTCTTGCTGAAGGCTCGTACTCCAGCGTGCTAAGGGGGTCTCAGTCTCTCAGCGACGTAGAGAGAAGGCTGACCCTCTACATGATAGAAGTCAACAAGCAGGTATTCATCCAGTATCCATTCCAGCTTACTGTCGTCATAGCATTCCTAAACCTAAAGTACTATGAAGTACGCAACGTGAGGAGCATAGCAATTGGGAAGTTCTACGAGCTTCCACCTAATGTGATTAGAGGTGTCATCTACCACTCTATCACCTAAACACTTTTAAAAACTCAGCTTAAAGGGCTGCTGTCGGGTGATAGCTCATGAAGAGAAGCATGCTGCTCCTATTCCTGCTAGCAGCCATAGCTGCCGCCCTCTCAGCCTTCGGCACAACTCTGCTGCTTGCCAGACAGGAGGGGGGCCCTCAGGGTGAAGCTGGGGGGTCAGCACGCGGCCTAGCCCTCTTAGGCGCTGGAGTAGCCATAGGGCTAGCTGGCTACGGAGCTGGCATAGGAATGGGCACTGCTGGAGCTGCTGCAGTCGGTGCTGTAGCAGAGAAGCCAGAGGTCTTCGGCAGGTCGCTAATATACATAGTGTTCATAGAGGCTATAGCCATCTATGGTCTAGTGGTAGCGCTGATGATCCTGATGAAGGTTCCCACGCTTTAGCCGCTTCCCTAAACATTATGCTGGCCCACGAGGCCTATTATGCTCAGCAGGCAACGCTTTTAAATCTCTCAAACAAGGCTCTCCTGAAAAGGTGCTAGCATGCCTGCCAAAGGTAGAATAGTGAGGATAGTGGGGCCAGTGGTCATTGCCGAGGGTATGAAGGGCAGCCAGATGTATGAGGTTGTATACGTCGGTGAGGAGAAGCTTATAGGCGAGATAATAGGCCTCGAAGAGGATAAGGCCACTATACAGGTTTATGAGGAGACTGTAGGCTTAACTCCAGGTGAGCCTGTAGAGGGGACCGGCAGACCCCTGTCAGTTGAGCTTGGCCCAGGCCTAATAGGAAGCATCTACGACGGAGTTCAGAGGCCACTACCCTCAATATGGGACCTAGTAGGCCCCTTCATAAGAAGAGGAGTAAAAGTCCCACCCCTATCAAGAGACAAGAAGTGGCACTTCATACCCAAAGCAGAGAAGGGAGAGAAAGTCGAGGCAGGAGACTTCATAGGTGTCGTCAAGGAAACCCCCCTAATAGACCACTACATCATGGTCCCCCCAGGAACCCATGGCAAAGTAGTTGAAGTAGCCCCAGAAGGAGAGTACACAATAATGGACACCATAGCAGTCCTAGAGACCCCAGACGGCAAAAAGGAGCTCAACATGGTCCAAATCCAGCCCGTGAGAGTACCACGCCCATACAAGGTGAAGCTCCCAGCAAGCGGCCTCATGGCCACAGGCCAGAGAATAGTCGACCTCTTCTTCCCCATAGCAAAGGGAGGCACAGCTGCAGTCCCAGGAGACTTCGGGACAGGCAAAACCGTCCTCCTACAGCAGTTCGCAAAGTGGTCTCAAGCCGACGTGTGCATTCTAGTAGGCTGCGGAGAGCGAGGCAACGAGATGGCAGACGTCCTAACCGGCTTCATGGAGCTAAAGGACCCAAGAAGCGGCAGACCCCTCCTCGAGAGGACCATAGTCATAGCCAACACCTCAAACATGCCCGTAGCAGCAAGAGAATCCAGCGTCTACTCAGGGATAACAATAGCAGAGTACTTCAGAGACATGGGCTACGACGTGTTCATGATGGCCGACTCAACAAGCAGGTGGTGCGAAGCCATGAGAGAGGTATCAGGCCGACTAGAGGAGATGCCTGGAGAAGAAGGCTTCCCAGCCTACCTAGCCTCCAGGCTAGCAGAATTCTACGAGAGAACAGGCAGAGTCATAACACTAGGCAAACAAGAGAGAATAGGCTCCGTCACAGTAATAGGCGCCGTCTCACCACCGGGCGGAGACTTCTCTGAGCCAGTAACCCAGAACACACTCAGAATAGTCAAAGTATTCCTAGCCTTAAGCAAGATGCTGGCTGAAAGAAGACACTTCCCAGCCATAGACTGGCTTGAAAGCTACAGCCTATACATAGACGCAGTAGCAGACTGGTGGAACAAGCTAGGCCCATGGAAAGAAATGAGAACAGAAGCCATGGCAATACTCAAAGAGGAAGCAGACCTACAGGAAATAGTCCGCATAGTAGGCCCAGATGTCCTCCCAGAAAGGGAAAAGATGATCCTAGAGTCAGCCAGAATGATCAGAGACGACCTATTATACCAAAGCGCCCTCCACGAAGTAGACACCTACTGCCCACCCGAAAAATCCATCAAAATGATGGAAGTCATCCTGAAGTTCCACAAGCTAGGCATGCAAGCAGTCCAGAAAGGAGTCTCAGTCAAGGACATAAAAACCCTCCCAATAAGGTACAGGATAGCCAGGATGAAGGAGCTCCCATACGACAAGTTCATTGAGGAAGTCAAGAAGATAGAGAAGGACATGGAGGAGCAGTTCCAAAACCTAATTAAGAGCAAGGTTATGGAGGCTGCAGCGAGGTGATACCATGAGCCTAGCTGCAAGAGACTACTACACAATATCAGAGGTCAGAGGCCCCCTGCTGGTCGTTGAGGGGGTTCAGGGCGCCAAATACGGTGAGATAGTCGAGGTCATTACCTCAACAGGAGAAACAAGGCTAGGCCAAGTCATAGACGCCAGGTCAGATGTAGCCATAGTCCAGGTCTTCGGTGGAACCAGAGAAATAGATATAGTAGGGACGAGAGCCAGGTTCACAGGAGAAACCTTCAAGCTACCAGTCTCACTAGACATGCTCGGAAGAATATTCACAGGAATGGGCAAGCCCAGAGACGGAGGCCCCGAAATACTCCCAGAAGACGAGCTCGATGTCAACGGCGCCCCAATGAACCCCGCAGCAAGAGACTACCCAAGAGAATTCATCCAAACCGGGATATCAGCCATAGACGGCCTCAACACCCTAGTCAGAGGCCAAAAGCTCCCAATATTCTCAGGCTCAGGCCTCCCACACGCCGAAATAGCAGCCCAAATAGCAAGACAAGCCAAAGTCCTAGGGAAAGAAGAAGAGTTCGCCGTAGTATTCGCAGCACTAGGCATAACATTCGAAGAAGCCCAGTTCTTCATAAAAAACTTCAGAGAAACAGGCGCATTCGAGCACACAGTAGTCTTCATGAACCTAGCAAGCGACCCAGCCATAGAGAGGATAATCACACCAAGAGCAGCCTGCACAGTAGCAGAGTACCTAGCATTCCAACACGGCCTACACGTCCTAGTCATAATGACAGACATGACAATGTACTGCGAAGCCCTAAGAGAGCTCTCAGCAGCCAGAGAAGAAGTCCCAGGAAGAAGAGGCTACCCAGGATACATGTACACAGACCTAGCCACAATATACGAAAGATGCGGCAGAATAAGAAAAGGAGCCCAAGGCACAGTCACACTCATGCCAATACTCACAATGCCCTATGACGATATGACACATCCCGTACCCAACCTCACAGGATATATCACGGAGGGGCAGATCGTCCTCTCAAGAGGATTACATGCTAAGGGCATATATCCGCCTATTGACGTGTTTAAGTCGCTGTCGAGGCTGATGAAGGACGGTATAGGCCCGGGTAGGACCAGGGAAGACCATAAGGATGTGTTTGCTCAGCTTTATGCAGCTTACAC
>QMWA01000120.1 GCA_003661385.1 Thermoproteota archaeon
AGGCAAGCTCTTTAAGGGGGCGAGGGGCTGCTTAGAGGAGGCAGCTCGCGGACTGCAGGGCGTAAAGCTGAGCAGAAGGCAGCAGGGCAGCTAGGGCACTAGGCTAGCAGCTCGAGCTAAGCAGCCTTAAGCTAGACAAGCCTTTTTACCAGTGCCCCACCCACCAAGCAGGGATACCATGGAGGCTCCTACGCTTAGAGATGTGCTTGAAGCCCGTAGAGTCGTTGGGAGGCACCTGCGTAGGACTCCTCTCATGTACTCTAAGGCCTTATCTAGGGAGCTTGGGTTCGATGCCCATGTGAAGTGTGAGAACATTCAGGTGACTGGGGCCTTCAAGGTCAGGGGTGGAGTCAACTTGGTGTCGAAGCTCTCAGATGAGGAGAGGAAGAGAGGTGTTGTGGCTGTGTCGACTGGGAACCACGGGCTCTCTGTGGCTTATGCAGCGTCTCTCTTTGGAGTGGAGGCTACCATAGTCATGCCTGAAGGCTCTAACCCGTATAAGGTTCAGGCCATAAGGGACTTGGGCGCTAAGGTTGTGTTCAAGGGCGGAGACTACGATGAAGCTAAGGAGTGGACTGAGAAGGTTGCTGCAAGGGAGCACAGGTACATACACTCTGGAGATGAGCCTCTGCTGATAGCTGGGGTGGGGACCCTATACCTCGAGATACTAGAAGACCTGCCTGACGTAGACTACATCATATGCCCTGTTGGAGGCGGGAGCGGTGCTTCAGCAGCGTGCATAGTAGCTAAGTCGATAAACCCTGGGATAAAGGTGGTGGGGGTTCAGGCTGCTGGAGCTCCAGCCGTGTACCTCTCGTGGAAGAGCAGGAAGCCAGTCAAGATGGAGAGGGTAGACACGTTTGCTGAGGGGCTTGCCACCAGAGCACCGTTCAAGCTGACCTTGGAGATCATGTGGAAGCACCTCGATGACATGGTTCTTGTAGACGACGAGGAGATAGCTAAGGCCATAGTCCTGCTGCTCAAGTCCATTAGGCAGGTTGCTGAGGGAGCTGGAGCAGCTTCAACTGCAGCAGCAGCGAAGCTCAGGGAGATGCTTGAAGGCAAGAAGGTAGCTCTGGTGCTGAGTGGAGGGAACATAGAGTATGAGAGGCTGAGGGAGATCTTAGCCAAGTACGGGTAGCCCCCTCTTAGATAGGGTGTAGAGCATTATGGAGAGGGCGGTGAGGTCAGCTGAAGCACCTGGGCTAATCCCTCTGCTCCTCAGCTCCCTGTCCATCCTCCAGGCTAGAGCTCGGCCAGCTGGGGCTAGGAGGCCTCCTGCATCCAGCACCCTCCTAGCGTACTCTGAAACCCACCTAGCTACAGGCATCCCGGCTTCAACAGCATCCCTAGGGTCCCTGTAGCCCAAGCGCATCCCAGCCTTCCTAGCGACGTGAGTGTCAGGCTGCGAGGCTAGTATAGTGAGGTATGTGTGGACGCAGGCAGCATTCAAGTCCACGCTCGCCAGGGAAGCGTAGACCTTAAGGGCGCTTCTCGAAGCTGGAAGCCCCTTTACCAGCTCCCTGCACAGCATGTCCCAGCTCGAAGCCTCCTCCAGGAGCTCTAGGAGAGGGGGAGGCTGGGCCATAGACCACACGTCCAGCTTGCTGTCTCTCAGCTCACCGACCACACTGCTTCCACTAGCTCTTATGGCTTCAGCTAGCATGGCTGAGTCCTCGCTTGTGCAAGCTGAGAGCACCTCCATGAGGGCTTCACCTAGCTCCACACCTAGGGCAGCTGCAGCTGACGTGGGTACAGCTAGGATCAGGGTGCCTAGGTGCGTGTTCTTCCCTCCAGTGGCCTTCAGCATCAAGCTTACCCCGAGCTTGATGAGGTATCCTACTCTAGCCCTCCCCTTAGAGGCTTCAGCGTAGGCTCTGGCAGAGGGCTCAAATAGGCAGGGTGCCCCCTTCAGGAAGTCCTCGTAGCTGAGGTCAGGCAGCCCAGCTAGCCTATGCACGTTCCCAGGCTTCGGTGTCCCAGAGACCTCTAGCAGAGAGGCTTCTACAGCTATTCTGCCAGCCTCCCAGCTGTCCATAACTCTAGGGTTGTAAGCAGGTTAATAAACCTGAGCACCTAGGGTAGCCGTGGTGTGTGCGTTGAAGCTGAGCTATGTGCTCCTGCTACTGGCCTTAACGTCACCTGTCTTAGCTGCAGGGCAAGGCTGGTTTATAGTCTTCCAGCACTACTGGTCCTATTACTCCCCTCACATGCTTGAGGTCATCAGGTTTGTGGTGTACTGTAGCAGCCCTAAGCCGGAGCCGAACAGCTCCTTCATGGTCGTCTTCGAGATCATCAACAGGGGGACGAGAGCTGTCAAGCTTCGCTCGCTCTACGTGCTAGCACAGTCCCCTTCAGGGAAGTCCTTTAAGATAGGGGTGCAGTCCTATGTCAAGCTGACCATCGAGCCAGGTGAGAGGAAGACCTATAGGAGCCTCCCGTTCAACCTGAGTGAGCCTGGAGTCTGGACCTTGGCCCCAGCTTACTCCACTGGAAGCTGGAGCGGCTCACCAGCAAACTGGCCTAGAGCAGAGATACTCGTCGGGGAGCTCCCTGCACCAGACATACACCTAGCTGAAGCCGACGTGGGCGAGCCTAGAGCTGGGGAGGAGGTGAAGGTCAAGGTTAAAGCTGAGAACACAGGGGAGAAGCCAGCTGAGTTCAAGGTGGAGCTCAGAGTAGATGGGGAGCTGGCTTCAAACACCACACTAGACCTCAGGCCAGGTGAGGCTGTGATAGCTGAGCTGGAGTGGACACCAGAGGAGCCAGGAGACTACATCCTGGAGGTCATAGCAGACCCAGAGCAGGAAGTCGAGGAGCACAATGAGGAGGACAACAAGCTAGCGCTGGAAGTGCACGTAGGCGCCCCAGACCTCACGATAGAGGCTATAGACCTGCCACCACAGGCTCCACCAGGTGAAGTAGAGGGGAAGGCCCTGATAGCAAACAGAGGAGACGCCACCTCACCTAAAGCTGAGCTGAAGGTGCATGCAGGCAGCTACATGGCCACCCTAGAGGTACCAGAGATACCTCCAGGAGGCCTAGCTGAAGTCGAGTTCAAGCTTGAAGCTCAGAGGAGGGGAGAGCTCATAGTGACGCTGGTGGTGAACCCTGAGGCAGAGTTCGTGGAGTGGAACCACAGGAACAACATGAGGCAGGCCAAGCTCATGGTGGTGGAGGAGAAGATGCCGGACCTCAAGGTTGAGCCTGTCTTCAAGAAGATACACACCACAGCAGGGCTGCCAGCAGAGATACCAGTATACGTGTCAAACCAGGGTGAGGCGCCGTCACAGGAGGCCAAGCTCGTGGCCAGGGTGGCTGGAGAGAAGGTGGCTGAGGCAAGCGTCCCTCCACTGGACCCCATGGAGGTGGAGACTGTGGTGCTACGCTGGACGCCGCCAGAGCCAGGAGAGTACACGGTGGCAGTGGAAGTAGACCCAGAGCACAAGGTTAAGGACGCAGACAGGGGGAACAACCTAGGCAACATCACCTTGGCAGCTGAGGAAGCTGAGATAAAAACCCCAACCCCAGCCACCTCTCCAGCGCCTCCTCCAGCTCCTAAGCCGACGGCGCAGCCAACCCAGCCTCCGACAGCCCCTCAGCCACCACCTGCAGCCTACACTGAGGAGCTCAAGAGGATGCTGATAGCGCTAGCGGTGGTGGCTGCAGCTTTGATAGCTGTCATAGCAGCTCTAGCTAGGCCGAGGAGGCCCTCATACTAGACTACCCTGATCTCCTCAACCCCTACTCCATATATCTTCCTTAGCAGGACTACGTCCACTGCAGCTAGCAGTGCGATGTATGCTATCAAGCTTGCTGCAGCAAGCCTCACGCTGACCAGAGACCCACCTGACATAACGTAGGCTCCAGTCAGAGGTGTGAAGCCGGAGTAGAAGTAGTAGCATAGAGCTGTGAGGCAGTTGTATGGAAGCAGGTATGTCGCCTTCCCGAAGTCAACCCAGAGCGCAGAGTATGATATGAAGCCTAGCATGAGAGGCAGGTATGCTGCAAACGAAGCTGACCTCGGTGCCCTAAACACTACTAGAGCTAGCCCCACCAGCAGCCCCAGTAGGTAGGTCAGCAGAGCCCCCAGTAGAGTGGATGCAGCTATGCCAGGCATGCTATTGGGGAGTATTGTGACGTTGAACCTCCATGAGAAGGCAGCTACAACAGAGCTTAGGATGACTGCTGAGACTACTAGGAGGACTATCAGCGAGCTTAAGGTGTTCTCAAGCAGGTACTTGAGTGGAGAGAGCCTGGTGAACTTCGTCACGTACCTGACTGCCTTAGACGCGTAGAGCGTCGTGTAGGCTATGCTCACTGCTACAGAGGAGAGCGATATCAGCAGCAGGCTCCCATAAGCTGTTGAAACCTGAGCTACCTGAGCTTCCTTTATGGGAGGAGTGTACTTCGCGAAGACCAGGATCCACATCGCAACCCAGAACTCCACGAACAGTATGGACCAGAAGATCAGCTCAATCCTAGTAAGCATCCTCTTAGTGAGTGTGCTCATGTACTTCGTCACATTAGCCACCTCCTATCATGTCGTATATCCTATCTAAGCTCTCTATGCTCGTTAAGGGGGTTCCCTTCTCCTCTCTGACTATGCTTACCACCTTACCTCCAGCCTCTATCCTCATTATGGCACTTGGCTCATCTGATGGGGTCACAGAGCTCCTTAGGAGGTCCCTTACGCTAGCTGGCCCATAGAGCCTCCCCTCACACATGAAGTATGCAGTCCAGTCCTCCAGGCTCTTGAGAAGCCAGGTCTCATGTGTGTTCAGCAGGACAACACCAGGGTAGCTGCTGAGCCTCCTTATCAGCCTGCCCTTCTTAGCTGGGTCAAGCTGCTCAAAGGGCTCGTCTAGGAGCACGTGCTTAGCTCCTGAAGCCAGCGCGAGAGCTGCGCACACGGACTTAAGCTGGCCGGCTGAAAGCTCTCTCAGCCTCCTCCTCTTCATCAGCTCCCTAGTCAGCCCAAGCTCCTCAGCTATCCCCACAGCCTCACTTAAGCTGCCTCCTGTGAGGTCGGAGTAGAGCTCAAGCACCTCATGGACGCTGGCGTCTACAAGCCCATAGACTTCAGGGAAGTTCGCTGCCAGCACACCTGGCTGAGAGTATATCTCATCTACCTTAGCTTCATCGATCCACACCTCGCCACTAGTTATGTTGATGAGGCCGCAGATCACCTTGAAGAGGGTTGTCTTCCCGCTTCCATTTGGCCCTAGGATTATACACCTCCCATCAAACACCGCGTTGACACCCTTGACAGCAGGCTCATCGCTCAGCTTATACCTCACGACAAGTTCCCTGACCTTAATCAACCTGTACACCACCCCCCTTAGCCTCCCTCAGATTTAAATCCTTTAGAGCACTCTGCACTGCAGATTTAGAGGGCGCTTGAGCCCATCGTGTACCTGGCACGCCGAATTCCCTCCCACATGCTACAGCAGCTGCATGGCTGCTAGCCATCTGGAGCTAGCCCCGGCAGCCTGGGCACAGTAACCTCTAAAATGGCTTGATGCAAGGCTGATGGTGGTGGCTGGTGTGATCTCCATAGTTGTCCCAAC
>QMWA01000121.1 GCA_003661385.1 Thermoproteota archaeon
CTCTGCTGAGGATAGCCTCCATTATGTCCTCTGGAGCCCTCTCTGGTGAAAGCAGGATCCTCTCAGGCTCCTCAACCCTGTAAACGAGGATATCTCCCTCCTCACCTGAAGCCCTCACTGAGGCCAGTAGGACCCCCCTACGGTAGAGCTCAACCCTATCTCCGCTGTAGACCAGCAGGAGCCCGCTTGGGGATGCGAGTATAGGCTGGAGGGTGCTCCCCTCCTGGAGCAGCGACCTAGAGACCCTCGCTATCAGCTCCCCTCCACCAGCTGCAGCCAGGACAGCCTCGCTGGCATCCAGCTCCCTCACTGCAGCACCACCTGGGACATCAGCTTCAAGAGCTTGCCTGCCAGCGAGCTTAGACCCGCCTACACTCGCCTCAGCTGCGAAAAGCACCCCACTGGCCACAACAGCCCTCTTATAGTCCTCGCCTGAAGCAGCCTCGACTATGCAGGTGAGCTTCCTCCTAGCTGCAAGCTCGACAGCATCCTGGAAGGAGAGCTCGTGCATAGGAGCTGAGTGCTGTGAGGGGTATTAAGGTATTGCTAGTGCCAGACTGGCCTAGCTCTCGGGAGCCTAGGTACTGGAGCAGGCTCCCTCCTAGGCCACATGAGCAGGACTCCTATAGCTAGCAGCGCTAGCGCAGCCACCTTGAACAGCACATGTGAGGTATCGACCTTTATGCTCTGGACTGCAGCCACTACAAGCGTCACGTTGGCTTCCCTGCCCGACTTGTTCTTTATCTCGAGCTTTATCGGGTCCTGCCTCTCAACCCTGAAGGTGCACATGATCTTGCGTGTGCTTTTCTCAGCTACAAGCGTGCTGTTCCTCCTTGTGACAACGACCTCAAGCGGGAGCGTGGAGGCTATCTCAAGCTTCACTTCCACCCCAGGCTTAGCTGCTATGGTCCCAGCCCACTCCGAGCCCTCGTCGAGCATTATAGGTATCTTCTCAAGCTGGACTGGAAGCTTCATCGCAGTTAAGGTGACTGGGTTGAGGCTCAGGTACATCAGGAGCACTGCTGCCGCTACCACAGGAGCATACTTGACTCTGACCTTCCTCCTAGGCCTCCTAGCTGCGAGCAGCCTCCTCTCAATGGAGTTCAACCTGGCTAAAAGCTCTCCTGTAAGCTCTCTGAAGGCCTCGTCGCTTATCAGCCCTCGGGAGTGCATGCTCTTGAGATACCTGTAGCTATCCTGGACTTCAGCTAGCTCCCTCTCAAGGTCCTCGACTATACCATAGTACTCGGCCAAGCTGTAATGGAGACGCTGAGCTTTGAGATAAACTTTACGCTGTGAAGCCAGAACCAGAGCTCAGGTGCTCGACTCAAGCACCTGGCGAAGGTAGCTTGGGAGCTCCCATATCCCAGCTAGAACAGCCTTGGCTCCATGCTTCAGCAGCCTATGCTCTGGCTCAAACCCTGTTCTCACAGCTACCGGGTGTACTCCAGCTCTCCTAGCTGACTCCATGTCAACCCAGTAGTCGCCAACGAACACTGCTTCACTGGAGTCCACGCCAAAATGCCCTAGTGCAAGCCTTATCAGCCCAGTCCTAGACCATGTGAGCTCATCCTCCTCGCTGCAGTCAGCCATGGTGAGGACGCTGTCCACGAGGTGAGCTAGCCCATGCTGCTCCAGCTCCCTCCACACGTCTGCTGGCCTACACTCCCTGCCAGTAGTGACCGCAGCCCTAAGCCCCCTCTCTCTGAGCCACTCTAGAGCTCTGCCTGCGCCATAGTATGCTCTGTCTAGTGGGTGAGCTACACTACAGTATCTCCTCCTGAACTCAACCCAGAAGCTCCTGCTGTCACCTGGTATGAGCTGGTCTAGGGTGTCATCAGAGTACATCCTGATGAACCTAGGCCAGTCGACCTGAGGAGCTCCATGCTCTTCTAGCACCATGTTGAAGACGAGGTGGAACCTGTGTATCGTGTCTATGAGGGTCTGGTCTAGGTCTAGGATCACGAGCTTAATCAAGCACACCACTCAGCTTCAGCTTCTCACCTGGCTTGAGCAGCCTGGCCTCGAGCCCAGCCCTCTTCAGCTCCTCAACGAGCCCGAGGGCCCTGTCCATGTGCTTCTCTGGGCTGTAGTGCACTGGAACCACGAGCCTAGGCCTCACCTTAAGCATGCTCTCCACATACCTGCTGTAGTACTCTGGGTAGCATGCTGTGAAAGCTACTACAGCTCTGGTGCTTGGGAAGTCAGCTGCGTCACCAGCATGCAGCACTCCATCAGCTAGGTAGGCTATGCACTCAGCTGCCTTCCAGCACTCTACGCTGAAAGCCTTTACTCCCTCAAACTCGTCTCCACCTCTGACTGGAGTCCCCTGGATCCCATAGGCCTCCAGGGTGCTCTTGGGCGCGTAGACTCTGGTCTCAGGCTTCCTGGCTTTAGCTAGGTGCTCTGGGTTGATGTGGTCGCTGTGCTCGTGTGTCACCAGGATTATGTCAGCTGGAGCCTCAGGCTCAACAGTGTAGCAGGGGTCTATCAGTATCCTCCTGGAGCTCACGACCTCGACACACGAGTTGCCAAGCCACCTGACCTCCAGCATAGGCACCTAAGCCCTACCTGCTAGCAGATTTAAATTCAGCTCAAGCAAGCTGGCTGCTGTCAAGCTGCCTCGAGAGGGCTATGGCTGCTGCAGCGTAGGCTAAGGCAGCTGCCCCCTCTATCACCGCCACCTGGAGGCCACCTGCCTTCACCACAGCGTCCACTACCCTGATGTTCAGGGCGTTGTCTCCAGCTAGGAAGTGTAGTATGATAGGGGCTGTAAGGGACCTCGTCTGGTCGTATACGAAGCCTGCTACAAGCCCGAAGTAAGCCGTGTAAGCCACGTAGTGTGCTGCATACCAGCTCAGCAGCCCATGCCCGTAGTAGGCTGGCCAAACCAGGTGCCACAAGCCGAAGAGCAGGGCCTGAGCCAGGTTGGCCTTCACCCGCCCGATGCACTCTGCCAAGCTTGTCTGCAGAGCTCCCCTGAACAGCCCCTCCTCACATGGCATGTTGAGCACTAGCATAGCTGTGATCAGCCACTCCTCTCGGCTAAGTGGGTTGAAGCCTGCTCTGAAGCTGAGCTCCCAGCTTCCACCTGTAGCCCAGGCTTCAGCAGCTGGAGCAAGCGCCTCGAACAGCAGCATGTACAGTGCAGTCAGCAGGAGCCCAAGCAGGGTATGCCTCCAGATGCCACGTGTAGTGAAGCCTACTGTGCTCCAGCCTACACCTGAGGCTGCAACGTAGCCTACTAGAGCTAGTGTCCCAGCTAGCTTAGACAGGATTATGCTCCCAGGCTCACCAGGAGACCTCAAGATGAATATGTCAGCGTACCTGGCTGCTGCAGCCACAGCCAGAGCCCCCAGGGCCCCCAAGGCGAGCTTGTGCTCCCTCCTCAGCTCCCCCACCTCCACGCTAGCGCTCCAGCTAGGACTGCAGCCAGGTAAGCTGCTCTAAGCCAGCTCGGGGGCTTCTGCCTGAGCTCAACCCACCCCTTTGAGGTGGGGTAGCCTATGAAGCTGAGGCTATAGCTGCCAGGCTGAAGCCTGAGCTCAACGCTCCCCAAGCCAGCTGGCCTGCCGTTCACCAGGATGGCTACAGGCTCACTGAAGTAGACTCTCACCGTGGTCTCGTGCTTGAGGTGGAGCATGAGAGTCATGTTGCCGTGGACACCCTCCCCTCCACCATACAGCGGGGTGAGCGTGGGGTAGACTAGCTCAGTGAAGCCAGCTAGCACGAGCCCACCTAAAACCACTGCAGCTGCTATAGCAGCTACCCCCCTCAAGCAACCCCCACTAGAGCAAGCTGGGATTAAAGTTAATTACTGAAGGGGGTGCAGCCAGGTATGCTGAGGCTTAAGCTTCTGGAGCCTAAGGCTGTCTTCATAGCTGGGAACATCATCTACCTCGCTCTGGCAGCTGCTGGGGTGGCTAGCGGCGTCTATAACCCCCCCTTCAGCCCCAGCCCCCAGGCTGTGAGGCTAGCTGCCATAGCTGCCGTAGCTGGAGCTATCTCATTCACTCTAGCAGCTGAGGCTGGAGCTCGGCTTGCACCCAGGGACCTAAGGCCTCTCTCGCTGCCAGCAGCCTTAGCCTTCACAGCTATCCTAGCTAAGGCAGCTGCCCAGGCAGGTGCCTCCCCTATGCTGCTAGCTGCAGCAGCCCCCTGCCTTCTGATACCATTCTGGAAGCTTGAGGAGGTAGATAGCCTAGCCTCGATTGCAGCTGGAGTAGCCTTGATGCTCCTAGGCTTCAAGGAAGCTGGCGGCATACCAGTGCTAGACGCTAGAGCAGCTAGCCTGTATAACGCCAGCTTCACTAGAGCCTTCTCCTACACGCTCCTAGCCTTCGGGTGCGCCCTGTGGGCTGCTTTAGAGGGGAGCTCTGTGAGGAGAGTTGCGCCAGCCCTCCTGTCAGCTGCTCTGCTGGCCTTGACCGGCTCTAGAGCTGACCAAGCTGGGGTTCTGGCTTCAGCAGCTGCTTCAGCTTGGCTCTCCAGGGGGATAGGGGCCCTAGGCCTCGTGTTGATGGCTGTAGCCTGCATCACCCCGCTCGCTGTGCTTGAGGTCCCAGGGTGGCTTGGGAGCTATGCTGGCTTGAAGTACCTCCTGTACAGGCCCTCGACCACCATCTACTCGCTGCTCAAGCTAGCTGAGCACGCTGGAGAGGGGGCTGGCAGAGCCCTATTCACACTGAGAGGTAGAGCTGTTGTAGCAGAGTATGTTGGAGCTGAGGCAGGCAGGAGCATAGCCTCAACCTGGTTTGGGCCTCCCCTGCTAGACTACGGGCTCCCTGGAGTCCTCCTGGTGCTAGGCTTCACAGGCTTCACCCTAGGCCTAGGGTATGGGAGGCTTCTCAGAGAGAGAAGCGAGCTCAGGAGGAGGCTCCTAGCCTCAACCTACTCGCTTGCCCTAGCTCAGCTAGCCATATGCCTGGACTTCGGCCCAGACCTAGCTGTGATAGCAGGCTACATGCTGCTAGCCTACATATACACTGCAGCACGCTACGAGCCTGGGCTCACACCCAGGCTACGCAAGCTGCTAACTAGGTGAAAGCCCCCTCGAGGACTCAGCCTAAAGAGCTCCAGCTGCACACGATGCCACAGAGGAGCTGCTAAGGAGCCAGGCCAGGAGCCCACAGCATACAGCGCCCGCGTGCCTAGACCTGAAGGCAGTGAGCTACCATAGGAGGCTCAGGCGTTGAATACGGCTTAAGCAGGCGACCCCGAGGAGAGCTGCTTCATGGAGCCTGGAGGCCAGCTAGGGACCCTAGGGCCCAGCGTCCTGGGGCTAAGCTCCAGACGCCCCTGCATCCAGCTTGGTGCCACTGTGCTAGCTTGAGCAATGTTTTAAGGTGAGGTTGGAGGCTGTGGTGGCGGTGGTGGAATGTACCTGGCGTAGTACATCTCTCTTATTATGTCAACTGAGATGACAGCTACTGGAGCGCTATACTCCCATCTCGAGTTAGCTGCCTCAACTACCGTGACATACCCCAGGTGCTTGACTACAGCCTTCTCCCTGTATAGGAGC
>QMWA01000122.1 GCA_003661385.1 Thermoproteota archaeon
CCCTTCTTCACTGCAATCAGGTTCCCAAGCTTGTCCTCATAGAGCTTGTCAGCTTCTTCCTCAACCTCCCTCTTGATGATCTCCCTGACAGCATCCTCCCAGCCAGGTGGGCCAGGGGCCTCACTTAGCTCCTTGAGCCTGCTAAGCCACCTCATGCCTAGCCCTCCTCAAGCAGGTATAATAGCGTTATCTACGCTCCTGCAGGCTATACCATGACTGAGATGTGGTTTATGGAGGCACTTCAGCACTGTACTCCTCTAAGCGCCCTCTAGGGCGTCCTCGCCTAGTGGAGAGCTGGCAGCAAGGCACTCTGCTGAAGGAAGCTTGGAAGACATGCTACCTAAAGCTAAACCCGCAGCATCCTCAGCTGCCTATGTTGGAGCAGCTCTATTGGGGCTTGCAGCTTACTCAGTAGTCCTGGGGCGCTGCTTCTGTGTTAGGTGTCCAAACACAAGCTGCATCCTGAACAAGCTGCCTGAGCATGTAGCTGAGCTCTTAGAGCAAGGTGTTCTCAGGCAGCTGAGCTAGCAGGCCTTGACGTGCTTCCACCCTGAGATGTCGTTTGCTGCTATTATCCCTGAGATGACCACGGCCTCTATGCCTGCACCTGGGAATGTCGATGCTCCAACGAGGTACAGGCCTCTTATGGGGGTCTTGAAGTATGGGCGTTTCGGAGCTCTTGTGGACTGGCTTAGGGCGTAGATTGCTCCATATGGGTTTAGGGTGTACCTCTCGAATGTCAGGGGGGTTGCTGCATCCTGCACTACTATGCGGCTTCTCAAGCCTGGTATGAGCCTCTCTGCCTTTGCTATGAGCTCATCTGCCATGGCCTGCTTTCTTGCCTTGTAGTCTGGTGCGCTCTTGAACTCATGGTAGGCTTCTGGCGGCAGCAAGGCTATTATGCTGATAGATGAGTGCCCCTGGGGTGCTAGGCTTGGGTCTAGGTTCGAGTTTATCACGACCCCTATGCCCTCATCTAGGCTCTTTATGAGAGGCGGGTGCTGTGATAGATCCATTTCAACCCCAAGGTAGACCATGAAGGCTGTCACAGACGGCTTGAGCCCCCTGAGGTGCTTTAGGTAGTCTGGTGGGAGGTTTTCTTCGCCTACTAGCTCTGGGATGTTCATGGCGTTCACGTTCAAGACCACTATTGGCGCCTTGAAGAGCTTTCCCCTCGCTACCACGCCCTTGACTGCCCCATTCTCGACCAGCACCTTCTCTACTCTATGGCTGGTCAGGACCTGGCCTCCATGCCTCCTTATGGCCTCTGCTAGGAGGTCTGCTAGAGCTTGGCTTCCTCCCTTGGGGTAGTAGCCGCCGTCGATGTAGTAGCCGAATATGGGGAGCATTGATGCTAGGGAGGTCTCTTCTGGCGGCGTTCCCAGGTAGCCTGTGAGCGTTGACAGGATCTTCTTGAGCTCCTCGCTCTTGAAGTAGCTGTCTAAGGCCTCCCTCAACGTCATCTTAGATGACAGGATCCTGTAGAAGCTGGGGTGCTCACTTGGGTACTTCATGAGGTAGTCTGGGCCTAGGGCCTCTGCTATGAGAGGCTCTGGTAGAGGTGAGCCCACGAGCTCTACCTCCTTGTACATCTCGCGGTATGCTGCCTCAGCCTCTGAAAGGAACTTCCTTATGGCCTCTGCCTCACTTGGGTACCGCTTGCACAGCATCTCGATGAAGCTGCTGTAGTCAGCTGGTATCCTGACCCACTCCCCTCTTATGACGTATGCTTCCTCTGTCCTCACGAAGAGGGCGCTTGGGCTGTAGCCTAGCTCCTCGAGGAGCCACCTCACTGGGCCTCTTGGGCCTAGGCCGCTTATTGACTCTACTCCAGCGTCGAACGTGAAGCCCTTTCTCTTGAACGAGGTGCAGTAGCCTCCAGGCTTGTAGTGCTGCTCTAGGACTGTCACCTTGAAGCCTCTCTTTGCCAGGAGAGCAGCGCAAGCTAGGCCTCCTATCCCAGCTCCGACTACAATAACCTCCCTGGCAGCTGGAGGCCTCCACCTAGCGTAGGCGGGAGCAAGCTTACGCATGGACTTGGCTACATACACCCTGGGGTATATGGCTGAGGCTATGATGCCGACTGCTATCAGGGGGTGTGAAGCTAAGCTCAGGGGGTGGGGTAGGAGGTTGATTATGCTACAGGCCAGGAAGAGGCCTGCCCACAGTGTGGTGAGCTGCATGTTCACCATGCGGAACTCTGGGGTGCTCCAGTAGACCTCAGGGTAGTCACGCTTGGACACCTCATAGGTGAAGGGGTTCTTGATGGCGAGAGATAGAGTGCACATGGCACAGAGGAAGCCATAGCCTAAGGTGCCGCTGTAGTCTATGAGCCACCTCAAGCCCAAGATGAAGGTGAGCGAAGCTGCAGCCATGAAGTACACTATGGTTGCTGACGCCATCATGCTGCCACCCACCCTCCTGGAGGCAGCGTAGACTAGAGCTGCTAGAGCAAGGCCAGCTAGCACACCAGCCCTATACCCAAGCCCACAGAGAACCCAGTATGCGATCCAGGGAGCAAACAGCAGGGCAGCCCACAGCCAGCCAGAGGCCCTCAATACGCACCCTGAGGCAGCTACAAGGGCTCCTATTAAAGCTTACGTGGCTGCAGCGGGCATGTGCTCGAAGCAGCTCTGTGGCATGGATGCCAGCCATGGCCTGTGGCAGCAGGGCCGAGTGGAGCTCCAGCATCCACAGCAAGGGTTTGGGTGGTGGAGCTGCTTACGCCAGCAGCTGCTGCAGATGCTTACAGCTGCTCACCTGGGTGTAAGCTCTGCTAGTAACCACGTAGTGACGTGCTCGTCTGTGTATTTTAGCGTCGACAGTAGCTTTTTATTGTAGGCGCATGCTGGGCTGGTGGTGAAGATGGATGAGGAGAAGGGCGGTAGTTGGTGGTGGGGTGGCTGCTGCCATATCTGGTGCCTTATCGAGGGTCTGGTTCAGCTGGGGGCTGGCTGCAGGCGTCATGTGCTCAGCTGCCCTTGGGCTGGCCTTAGGGCTCATGCTACGCGCCATATGGCGTAGCCCTAGAGGCTAGCTAGGCTTCCTTAGGTGGCTAGAGAAGCATTTAACAAGCTTTAACTCGAGCCTACACCACTTAGCAGCAGGCTACAGGCGTATGCTGGGGCTGGTAGGCAGCTGCAACGGGGCCTTAAGCTGTCTGCTGAGAGCTTTAGCTGCTGTGTTTAGTGGGCTTATCCTGCTCCTAGTCATCCTGCTGAGCAGGGTGTTCCTGAGCGTTGATAAGCTTAAGGCCACCAGAGCCTACTTCTACATAGGGATGCGTAAGATCAGGCTAGCCTTCCTCCTTGGGCTAGCGGCTATGGCTCTGGTTCTCATAGGTGAAATTGAATTAGTGCTCATTAAGCCTTCACCAACAAGCATGCACGTCATAGCTGTGTTTACAGGAGCACATGTGTTGGGCTTCATCTGCCTGCTAACCCTCTACCTGCAGATAACGGGGAGGATTTAGGGGCCTCTAGCCACCTACATGCAGCATGCTATGCAGCTGGCCCTACCTCTAAAGGCATTCGCGGAAGCATACCAGGCTACTCCGCTGAGTGGAGATGGAAGCTCTGCCAGTGTTGCTGATAGTCTCCTTGGCCAGCTAGCACACTAGCATCATAGGGCAGCTCAGTATGCAGCTGGGGAGCAGAGGATAGAGAGCACAGCTACCTGGTGCTGGAGACCCTTCTTACTAGAGTGTAGTTTCTGCCCCACTCCTCTACCACCCTGTACTCTACACTTAGCTTGCTGAGCTCTCTTAGAGAGCTCTCGTAGACTAGCAGCCTGCTGCCACGCTCATCTAGAGCCTCAACTGGAGGCCTGCCTCTGCACTCTACCCACAAGCTTATGCCCTCTAGGGTGAAGCCTAGCCTCCTGTATGCTTCTAAGAGCTCCCCTAGCCTGGGGTCCTCTTCAAACTGGCCACATGGGACAGTGGCCTGTATCTCACGTGCTCCCATGCCTTTAGCTACCTCAGCTAGCTTCTCAACTAGAGCTCTTGCTACACCACGCCTCCTGTACTCTGGGATGACAGCAAGCTCCTCGATATCCACCTTATCTCCCCTAGCTCTGTACACTATGAGCCCTGCAGGGCTCCCTTCAGCTAGGGCAAGCAGGCACCTAGCGTCTTTAGGTGGAGCACACCAGGACTCCATCAAGCCCTTGAGGAGCCACTCCCTGTAGATGCTGTAGTAGTATCCGACTGTGTAAACCACCCTGTAAGCTGGGAGGTCCTCTTTCCTGAGCTCTCTGACCTCAACCTTCATGCCACGCTCTCTCAAGGCAGCTCCCTTAGCTAGGGTTCAGCCAGGTATATAAGAGGTGCTTGTGCAGCAGCTCTGCTACAGCTTCCTACCCACCCATATGAAGTGCTCGGTGTAGCCTACTATGCTTGGGTCATTTGAAGTCCTCATCACGAGCTCAAGTAGCTTGCTCCACTTCTCTCTGTCTCTGCTTATGGCGTTCACCTGCTCATCAAGGTGCGTCACAATGCCCTCGCAGGCAGCTAGCTCGAGAGTCTCGAACCCAAAGGACTCCATGTACTCCTTGAGCTCTAGGGGCTTCCAGAAGTATGCGTCTGTGAAAATTGCGGAGCCAGGCTCATACCACTCAGCTCTGTGCACTCCCTTCTCGAACATCTCTCTATGAGACTCGTCTAAGAGCCTCTCAGGCCACCTCTTCACAACCTCCCCATAGACCCCGAACAGGCTTATCCCTGAGATGAAGGCTACACCACCATGCTTGAGGACCCTGTGGATCTCTCTGGCAGTCATGTCCCTGTGGACCTCGTGTATGAGGTGGTACATGGGGCCAAAGCACAGCACAGCGTCGAAGCATGAGCTCCTGAACATCAAGTTCGTTGAGGACCCCTTAGCTACGCAGAGCTCCCTCCCAGCTAGCTTAAGCCTCCTCACCTTGCTCCTAGCCAGCTTGAGGAGCTTTAGGCTCAGGTCGACCAAGGCGATGCTGCACCCAGCTTTCATGAGCTCGACAGCGTAGACTCCAGACCCGCAGCCGACATCAAGGACCCTCGCCTTCTCAGGCAGGTACTTTGTGATGTAGTGCATGCACACTATGAACTCTAGCATGTGGTATGCGTCCTTAAAGAGCCTCCTGTCCTCTTCCTCTGCAGTAGAGTCATAGTACCTCTCGACGGCGGCGATAGACCTCCATAGGCTCCCACAGCCTGGCAAGAGGACCTCAAGGTAGCAGCCTCAGCTAGCATATAAAGCTTCACTGGCCTGAGCTGGCAGAGCCTCCTACAGGAGCTGAACCCTAGCTTTGCCCTGGCCTCTCAGCTTCCTGGAGCAGTGGAGCTATTGCCCAGCTCCTCTCCGCCTGCGAAGCCGGATAGGAGAGCACAGTGGCTCTAGCCTCTTGACCACCCAGCTTCAGCCTCCAGAAGCCTTCTCCACCACCCCTTAACAGCCTTACCCTGCTGCCTGAGGCCAGGCTAGGCGGCCTCTATGA
>QMWA01000123.1 GCA_003661385.1 Thermoproteota archaeon
TCCGCTCTAACATCTGGATCTTCCTCTTGAACTTCTCTAGCCTAGTCCTCCTGTACATCTCTCTAGCTAGCTCTAGATCTCTGCTGAGCAGAACAGGGTTAAACCATACTCCTCTCTCCCTCAGCTCCCTGATGACGCCAAGCGGGTCATATAGGGGCCTGCAGGTGTACACCACATTGACTATGAAGGGATCCCCCCTCCTCAGCTCTCCATATGAACTCACGTAGGCTGTAGATGCTTAAGTCGAGCTTCACCCCGCTCTCCAGGCACCTTAAGTATGCTGGGAGGATCTTCTCCTCAGCACCATGCTCTCTCAGGACAACTAGCACATCCACATCGCGGCTGAGGCTCCCAAATGTAGCTAGCAGAATGAGGCCGCCTCCAAGAGCCTCCTTAAGCTCACTCAAGAACCTCTCTACAGCCTCCAAGCTGCCTCCAGCAAGTACTGTAGCTGCAGGCGTGAGGCTGCGTAAGCAAGCTTCACTGAAGCCCTACAGGCTACCCTGGACACACCCGCTAGCAGAGAGGACGATTAGAGTGGCTAAGGAGACCTATGGCAAGGAGCCTTATGTCCTCCCGAACTCGAGGGCATCAGGAGGAATGTCCCTGATACCCTATGTGCTGAAGGCTCCAATGACCTCATTCAGCATAGGCGCCTATGGGGTAGCACACAAGCCTAGCGAGTACATAAGGATAAGAGATTACGCTAAGGGAATAGAGTTCTACATAAACTTCTTAAAGGCTTCAGCTACCCCAACAGCTGGCGACGAGAGCTGAAGCCTCCAGTACAGCGAGTGTAGCTAGTGTCAGCCTCCTGAGGCCAGCTCTAGCTTCTAGCCTGCCATGAGGCTCCGCATGCGGCTTTAGAGCCTTGAATTCAAGGCCTCACACCTCGTGGCTTTAGGCTGGCGTGCAGCAGGGGCATTGAGCCAGCTGGGCTCGGGGCTCTCCAGGCTTTCATACTATGTCGAATGGGAGCTCTAGTAGCTGCTTTGCCTTGCGGTATCTGGGTTTCCTGAGCTTTATTGAGCCTACTTCTCCTGTTGTCTTTGTGTGCTGTTTGTTGCAGGCGTTAATGTTCCATCCTGGTATCTCTACTACTGTGAGCTCTTTCACGTCCTCTGGCACGGGGAAGAGGTCGTATATGGTGTCTCCCCACTTTTCCTCAGCTTCCTTCCTGCTGAGCCTGTGTACTATGATTGGAGTGTCTTCCTTGATTTTCCTGTTGGCTTCCTCCTCTATCCTAGCTATCTCCTCCTGTGTAGGCTTCCTGCTGAACTTCACAGTTAGCCTGCCATGGCTTCCGCTCACGTAAACTGATGCAGTCCACTTCGCATCCTGGCCGAGAACCTTGACTACGGCGCCCTTGAGCACGTGGAGCGCGGTATGGGCTCTAACCTCGATGTCAGCCATCTGGTCACCAGGAGCCAGCTGGCTCCAGATATAAAAGTGGTGTGGATTCTATATGACGGGCTGAGAAGGTGTTGTGTGCTTAGAGCTTTAGGCATAGTGCTATCAGCTTCTCTTCTGTTATGATGCCTGTTAGCTTGCTTCCTGTGTACACTGGGATAGATGGCGTCTTCTCTGATATCATGGTGTATGCTGCTTGGCTTGCTGGTGATCCTAGGTCTACTCTAGCTGCTATCGTCTTGATGTGAAGGCTTCTTCCCTCTAGTAGCGCTAGTGCTGCCTCTGCTAGCTCTATCTCACTGGAGTACCCTAGGGGGGTGGCTGCTCCCCTGGATTCAGCTGCTGCCTCTGCTATCTGGCTTAGTGTGGGGTTCTCTGGGAGCATGTATGTTGGGGCTAGAGCCTCAGCTGCTACCTTCAGCTTGCACTCTAGGCATGCTCTCACCAGGCCTCTTAGGGTCAGGATTCTCCCGTCTATCAGAGCTAGCCTGCTTCTCAAGCTAAGCATGTGATGTGCTGCCTCCCTTACAGTGGAGTCTGCTGGAAGCCTTGGGGGCTGCTTTAGGCAGCTGTTCAAGGGCTTGTGGCTGGCTGCTGCAGCAAGCAGCTGAGCTAGCTCCACATGCCTCTCATCTCCCACTAGGGCCTCAGTCACCCTTTCTGATGCAAGCCTAGCTATGGCCTCGGAGACTGTCTTCACCTCGATGGGATTAGGCTCTTCAGCTAGCTGTATCGCACGCATGTCCTCCTAGTGTCCTGCCTGCTTAACTTCCTTGTGGTGTAGCTCTAGCTGCACCTCTACTACAGTGGCAGAGGCTCCACTGCTAGCTGCTATGGCAATCAGGTAGCTTGGCAGCAAAGCTGCCTTAGCTAGAGGCTGTAGGCTTTCCTCTGCTATGTTAGTGGTGTGAGGCTCTTAAGCTGAGATGCAGGTTATCATGTTGGGTTCTTGCCTTCAGCTCAGCTCTCACATGGGTCCTCTTCACTCTCCATGTGAGGTGAGTGGCTCGCTATAGCTCTAGCTGCCTTGTGGTGTGACTTCAAGCTGCACTTGGGCTGCTATCACTTGGGGTGGGGATCTGCTGGCTGCTATGGCTTGGATTATGTGGGTTCCTGCTGGCAGCTTGAGCTTGACTAGTAGGGTTGATTCAGCTAGAGGCTGTAAGCTGGCTTCTGCTATGTAGCATAGTGTTGGGTTGAGGTTGCTTAAGGCTGACACGTAGACTGCTATGCTGGCTCCCGGGGTTCCTGCTTTGAGCTTGAGCTTCATGTAGGCTTCCTCTCCCTCCTTGACCTGCTGGGTAGGCTGCATGCTCTGGTTTAGGAGCTCAGCTGTAGCTGAGATCAGGGGGCTGTCTGCTATGCTGGTGGGCTGCAGCTCAGGGCCTTCTGCTGGCATAGCTGCTAGCAGCCTTCCTCTGTGGGATGAGAGAGCTAGGGGTGTGGTGTCTAGGGCTTCAGTGTAGGGCTCCAGTGAGCTCAGGTCTATTAAAGCTACTCCTATGCTGGCTGTGTAAGCTATGTGCTCGTAGAGCTCTACTGCAGTAGCCTGGTATGAGAGGGTGGGCGCCTGTACCTGGGCTACCTGACCTAGCTCTAAGTCAGCTAGCAGCAGGCTGCTGTTAGCTGATGCGATAACCAGCGGCTTGCCAGCGTAGACTGGGGCATACCTCTCTGGGTCTGATTGAGTGGCGTCCTTGACCCAGAGGATGCTGCCTTCAGCTACCATAGCTGCCTTAACTGCCCCATGGCTCCACCATGCTGCTAGCACCCCACCTGGAGCCTGGGTGAGCTTGATGCTGCTTGCCTCACCGAGCTCAAGCACAACGCCCTGGGGTATGGCTGCCAGGTAAGCTACCCCGCTGTCGACGTACGCTATGGCGTATCCGCTGCCTAGTGGTGCAGCTGAGAGGGATGCTACGTCAGCCACATGCAGGGAAGCTATCTGGGTGAGCTCGCTGCCAGCTAGCTCAGCTGCCTTAAGCTCGCTGCCTGAGCACCATGCCACCATGTACCTTCCTCTAGGCTGGCTGTAGCATGCTGCCACCAGCCTCTGGTCTCCAGGCTCCTCAATGTGGATAGTGGCCCCCTCTAGCTTGATGTAGATGTCGTAGTCCTCCTGCAGCTCAGCTTCAGAGAGCCCTCTATAGCTCCATGCTAGCAGCTCACCTGCCATCGACACGGTGTAGTGGGATGGTATGTACCTAGGCACTGTGTTGAGCTCGAGAGAGGGGGCTGCATACGCTATGAACCCCATGCTCCTACACTTCTCGAGGAAGTCCATGACCTTGCTCCAGCTCCACACGTAGTCTACCACCATGACATCTACTCCAGCTTCTCTGGCTTCAGCCAGCTTCTCGAGGACAGGCTGAGGGCTCTCACATGGCTCATCAAGGCAGTACCACACATCCTCTCTCATAGCCACGTCAATGTACCCGGTGAGCTGCGGTAGGAGGCCTAGGCCTCCTCCGATGTTCACCATGACCTTGAGCCCTAAGCTCCTAGCTTCAGCTGACAGGGCAGCTACCAGCTGCCTCATCTCGCTTGCCGCGCTGGAGTAGCCTTGGCTAAGCCAGTACTCGTATGCATCTATGTTGTCGAGGAGCACACCCTGGAAGCCCTGGCTAGCTATGCTGCCTATGTAGCTTAGGAGTATGCTCTTCCACTCGCTGCTCCAGTACTTCACCCTATACTCTCCAGGCCACTCCTCGACTGGAGGCCCAATCCACCAAGGTGGATCAGCATACCACTCTTCTCTCCAGTACCACCTCCAGTCCTCAGCGTACCCAGCGTTCAAATAAGCATAGACCTCTATTCCCCTCTCTGCTACAGCCTGAACCTCATGCTTAAGCCAGCTTCCACCTGGGCCGGCATCAGGGTCTACTACAGCTAGCTCAACTGAGAGGGACAACAGCTCCCTCAGGTCAACGTCATAGTACCAGAGGACCCCGAGCCTAGGAAGCGCCATATATGCTGTTGGAGCCTGCTGTACGAGCAGGATAGAGCCTAGGATGCAGGCTAAAGCCCACAGGGGAAGCTGACGCATAACGTGCACCCTAGGCTTCAGATGGTAGCTAGGCCTTTCAAGGTATGCTGAAGTGCTTGGCTTTCACTTCTCCTATCTCAGCTAGGTCCTTGTCTGCTGTGAGGAGTGTAGCCTTTTTGAGGCTGGCGACTGCTAGGATGCAGGCGTCTACTAGCGAGAGCTTCCCCCTGTACTTGCACTTTAGGAGGCCAGTTAGCTCTGTCAGCTTCCAGGAGATCTATTGCGCTCTTCAGCTGGAGCTCCTGCCCCACATACGCCACCTAGGTTTGGAGGTGCATGTAGGCTGGTTAGCAGTTCAGCTGTACTTGTGGAGAAAAAGGGGGTGTGGGGCTAGCCTACTGCCAGTATGGTGTAGGCATCTACCCCAAGTGGGTCTACTTTCCCATTGTGGTTTGAGTCCTCCCACATGACTACTAGTATGTGGTATCCTGCTAGTGCGCTCCAGGTGTCGGGGTCTGACATGTATAGGCAGCCTGCCATGGTTCCCCAGCCTGTTACACCAGCTATCAGCATGAGGTTCCTGTCTATCCCCGGCTCAGACTCATGCACTAGGGCTACTACAAAGTAGTCTCTGTAGCCTGTCATGTTGCTGTACCAGTCCCAGCTTCCTAGCTCTGATACAGTCAGCCTTGCGCCACCTGGTATGGCTTCGAACCCTATGCCTGCCATAGACTGTATTTTCGCTGCTACAGCGTTCACCACTCCTCCTCCCACAGCTATCAGGTTGCTTGTCGTGTCTATCCACTCCAGTGTGCTCAGGTTGATGACCTGGTGGTCGAAGACTGGCTCAAGTGGGTCCATGCCAGCTTCTGCTGCAGCGTACTCCAGGAGGCTTCCCCCAGCGCAGTCTATGGTCTCTGGGTTCCAGAAGCCCTCACTCGGATACCACCTGCCATATACTCGCTTGGTGTCTGTCCTGAAGAGGCTTGGTATGTTCTCGAA
>QMWA01000124.1 GCA_003661385.1 Thermoproteota archaeon
CCTGAAGCTGAAGTCAGCATAGAGGAGGTGCTGGTTCACGCCCTAGCATGCAGCAGAGACCCAAGAGACAAGATGCTCTGCGCCATCTTCTACCTGAAGAACAAGAGCAGGATAGACGACAGGAGAGCCCTTCTAAATGCTGCCAGAATGGGGCTGACTAGAGAGTGGATTTCACTCAAAAGCTATGTTGAGGGAAGCGAGGTCGAAGGCTACCCGAGCCTCAGCGAGCTAGCTGAGGCAGCTAGCCTATACGGTGTACGAGTAGCCCTCCCTACATCACCTGAAGCAGCCCTAGAGCTCCTAGAGCAGCTGGCCTCTAAGCTGGATGGCGAAGCCACCTGCTACCTCATAGGAGGGCTAAACCTCATGCTAAGAGGCCTAAAGAAGAGCACAAGGGACATAGATATCATGGTGGAGAGCAGAGTTGAGCTGGAGCTCCTCAAGAAGGCCCTAGCTAAGCTAGGCTACCAGGTAGCCTACAGCAACAGCAGCACCCTATGCGTCAAGCATGGCATGCCGAGATTCGACATCTACCTGAAGATGGTGGATCACAGCTATAAGCTAACGAGGAGAGCAGCTGAGGAAAGTGAGCTCAAGCAGATTGGGAAGCTCAAGCTTAAGCTTCTCCCACTGGAGGACATAGCGCTTCAGAAGGCTGTAGCGGGGAGAGAGCGCGACATAGCAGACCTAGCGTCGATAGCACCGCTAATAGACCAGGAGAAGCTCCTAAGAGCTCTAGAGGAGCAGGAGCAAGCCCTTGGGAAGCCCATCTGCAAGAGCCTCCTCAAAGCCCTCCAGACACTACAGGAGGAGTATGGCATCAAGCTCAGAGTGCTGAGGAAGCTGACAGCACACACTATAGAGCACGTGATCTCAGCTATGAGAGAGCCCTTCACACCAGCTCAGCTAGCAAGGGAGCTCGGCATACCAAGCTACAAAGTAAGGTATAGGGCGGAGAAGCTCCTGAAGCAGGGCAAGCTCACCAAGGTAGAAGGCAGGTACATGAAGCTTGAGAATTTAAATCCCTGAGGCAGCAGCCCTACATGCGTAGGCTCGGCAGGAGCTTCTACTGCCAGGAGCCAGTCAAGCTGGCTAAAGCTCTGCTAGGCAAGCTGATGGTCCACGAGTCACCTGAAGGCCTTACCTCAGGGGTTGTGGTCGAGACAGAAGCCTACCTAGGCAGAGGAGACAGGGCTTCACACGGGTACATGGGGAAGCGAACCAAGAGAAACGAGGTGCTGTACCTGGGCTGCGGGCTGGCATACGTCTACGTGGCCCACGGCCACGCCCTCTTCAACGTGACTGCAGCTCCGCCAGGTGAGCCTACCGCCGTCCTCATCAGGGCGCTAGAGCCGAGAGATGGCATAGAGCTCATGGCGAAGAGGAGGGGGCTGAAGCTGGGGAGTGAGAGGAGCCTGAGGCTGCTGTGCTCAGGTCCAGGTAGGCTGACTAAGGCCATGGGGATAACAAAGGAGCATAACGGCCTAGACCTGACGAAGGGCCCAGTGTACTTCACCGACATAGGCTTACACCCCAGGAGGGTAGCTAGCGCACCGAGGATCGGAGTAGACTACGCTGGGGAAGACGCTCTCAAGCCTCTACGCTTCTATGTGGAGGGCAGCCCCTATGTATCCAGGAAGTAGCCCGCTACGCCTCCACTGTGCGGGAAGCTCTGGAGCAGCCAGTATGCTCACTCTCGTGCCACAGAGCCTCACAGCAACATACCTCCCCCTTATAGCCCACACACCGACATCAATAAGCCTCCCACCGGCCCTAGAGCACACGTCATTGAATGCAGCATAGAACTCAACTGCGTCAGCTGGAGTATCCCACTCGACATCCCAGCTGACAGCATAGCCTCCACTGACAGAGTACAAGACCAAGAGGTCTCCTCCCCAGCCCTCAGCAGCAGCTCTAGCCTCCTCCTCTGGAAGCCACCTCAGCAAGAGCACCAGGATGAAGTACTCACCCATCCTATCCCTCTTGACCACAGGCCACCCCAGGCTCCAGGTGCTCTCAGAGACCACAGCAGGCTCCTCTCCACTCAGGTACTTTCCCGGGTGCATCACCTGCTCAGCTGACACAGGCAGCCTCCTGTAAGCCTCATTGACTAGCGTCCAGCCACCCGCCTTATAGAGCTCAGCTACAAATGCCTCACCAAACCTGTAGGGGAACATGTAGAGCTCTATGACAGCATCCTCATCGCCCTCAACCTCAGGCCAGCTGGCCTTCACCTCAACTGCGACAGCTTCAGCTGGCTCCCCTCTCCTGGCACACAGCCTAGCAGTGAACCCTGCATCCCCCTCGACCAGAGCTGAGATAGCACACCTCTCATCATAGCTCTCTACCTCAGGCACCTTAAAGAACTCGCCCTGAACAACATGCATCAGCTCATGGACAACCACCTCAAATGCCTCACTTGAACCAGGGTCAAAGTACTCCCTTACGACATATAGGTCTCCTCCAAGAGAAGCTGCAACAAACATCCCAGTCCACTTGAGCTTCAGCTCAGTTATGTTGAAGTCCTCGCCAACCAGGAGGAGCAGCTTGTAAACAGCTTCCTCAGCTTCAGCTTCCTCACCAGAAGCTGAGGGCTTACCCCATGTCTCAACAACCCACTCTCTGGTCACCACGTGCACATCGACCCCGCTGGGCACGCTAAGCCCTCTCACAGAGCGTATAGCCTCCCTGGCTTCATCTACAAGCTCCAGGACCCGCCTCTCGTACTCGCTAGGCTCCTGAAGGACTGTCGACAGCACCACTCCAGCTGCTACACCAGCTAGCACAGCTAGCAGCAGAAGCCTAAGCCTCATGCTCCCAACATCCACCATAAGGCATCCCTTTTATACACCACGCACACAGCCATGACATACACTTGAGTCCAGCCTCAAGAAGAAGCTTAAAGGTTGCATTGAGACGTAGCCTGAGGATAGCTGAGCTCTCATAGAAGAGTGTAGCCAAAGCTAAGAACATGGCAGTTAAGGAGCTCATAGAGTGCATAGCACCAGCCTTAGCGCCATGTGCCTCACTAGGACCCCCATAGCAGTGATAGCACCTGAGAAGAGCCCACCAGCACTTCTATCAGGCTCAGCAGCCATAGCTGTGCGTCTAGCTGTAGCATACCACGCAGCGAGAGCTGAAGCTCATGCAGGCACACCAGGACAGTAGCAGCCACAGAAGCTGCAGCTACCCAGGCATCCCAACGCAGCGCTCAGAGCCACCACATGTGCTCAGCAGCTGACGCTGAAGCATGGACTGCGTGTCCTCAACCGTTATAAGCTCAAGGATCCATGGCTAGCATGTGAGGCTAGCTCCCCTAGCTGCGTCCCTGGTGCTCCTAGCCTTTCTCACGCTGCCATTAGCTAGTCAGCTGCAGCCCCTCATCCCGATTACAGTCAGAAATGAGCTTCCATACGATAGGGTTAGTGAGCCTGTGTCAGCTGGCATACCACTGCCACCTGGAGCCTTAGAGAGTGCTAGTGAAGCTAGGCTGCTAGACTCCTGCATGAGGGAGGTTCCAGCTCAGTTCAAGGCTCTCGCAACATGGAGTGATGGAAGCGTAAGGTGGCTTCTAGTGTGCTTCCAGTGCAGTGTCGAAGCCTACAGCGAGTCCACCTACCTCCTCCAGCTTGGAGCGCCTCCCTCACGCCAGCCCTCACCTCTGAGGGTAGAGGACTATGGCAGCTTCATCAAGGTGTCGACAGGCGCTCTAGAGCTTGAAATAGGCCAGTCTCCGCTCATCAGGCAGGTCAAGCTGGACTTGAATGGCGACTTGGAGCCTGAGAAGCTGGTCTGCAGCTCAGGGGAGGTCGTAGCCACAGACACAGCTGGAGGAGAGCACCTAGCTGGCCTTGGTGTGAGGTCCATTGAGGTTGAGGAGGCTGGGCCTCTGAGAGCTGTAGTCAAGGTAGCTGGGACACACTTGAGCTCCAGTGGAGGGCAGCTGCTGAACTACACCATGAGGATAGTCGCATACGCCTGGAAAAGCTACATAAGAGTATACTACACAGAGGAGAACGGCCTCCCAGTCTTGAACGATGGGAGTGGCCAGCCAAACTGCCTCAGGCTTGGGTCACCAAACAGCGTTTACTTCGAGGACATATCCCTCAAGCTCAAGCTTGAGCCAGGAAGCTTCACGTACACCTTCCCAGCAGGCCAGCAGCAGGTATCAGGAAGGCTGGAGGGCTCCGCGTACATCTACCAGGACTCAAGTGGAGGCGAAGACTGGGATAGGTGGCCTGGGACATCCTTCAGAGGCTACGTGATCTACGCGAACAGCGAGCTCCTGTACACTGGGCTGAGAGCCAGGGGGTGGGGAGACATCTCATCACAGAGCTTCGGCCTAACGCTATGCAAGAGGTTCTTCTGGGAAAGCTACCCCAGCGCCATAGAGTTCACAGAAGACGGGCTAGCATACCTGAGAGTGATGCCAAAGTACTTCTCACAGCCATATGAGCACAGAGCTGGAGAGCACAAGACCCACGAGCTCATCCTGTACTTCCACCCTGGAGAGTTCACAGCAGAGCACGCTGCCACAGCTGAAGCCCTAATGCACCCCCTGCAGGCCAGAGCCCCAGCACACCTCTACCTGGAGTATGGGCTCTACGAGAGGTGGCCACCATACTCGCCTGACCTCTTCCCAAGCTATGAGGCAAACAACCTCGCAGCTGTAAATGGAAGCGGAGGCGTCTACGGCGACAACCTCTTCACCATAAGGGAGACAGTAGACTTCTATGGGTGGATGCACTTCGGTGATGTCCGTGTAGTAGACGAGGATGGTGGCACAGGGCAAATGAACCTACAGTACGACTTCGAGTACGGCATGATAGTCCAGAGCCTAAGGCTGCTTGAAGCAGACCCAGAGAACTCCATGAGGTGGTGGAAGCTAGCTGAGCAAGCCTGCAGGCACACAGCTGACATAGACATTCTCCACGTGCACTGGGCAGACCCCAATCAGCCCTCATCACAGTGGATAAAGTGGTGCTGGGGAGGAATGTTCTGGCACACGCCACATGAGCAATCTGGCCTAGAGAACCCCCATAGAGGCTCGTCCCCAAGCCTGGAGTTCCAGTTCTGCAGAGGCCTCCTAACCTACTACTACATGACAGGCTATGCTAAGGCATGGGAGGCAGCAATGGAGGTAGCAGAGAACACCTACTGGAGAGTAATGAACGGAAACGGGAACCCAGGGTACAGTATGACAGCAAGCGACGAAGCCAGAGCCCCAGCGAACGCCCTACAAATACTCCTAGCAGCATACCAGGCCACGTGGAGCCAGAAGTACATGGAGGCAGCCAGAAGAGTCATAGAAGAGTCCCACTTCCAGACGAAGTGGTACAAGGACGGCCCAAACCCAGAGTATGCCAGCAGGTCAGTTGCACCATGGCAGCAA
>QMWA01000125.1 GCA_003661385.1 Thermoproteota archaeon
GGAGGCGGAGGTGGAGGTGGTGGCGGCAGCTGAGGCGGTGGCAGCTTCTCCACTGGCTTGGGGGGCGCCACTGGGCTAGGCAGCTCTCGGGGGGCTTCCCTGAATATCTCCTGCATGAGCTCGTCTCTCCTGGCCCTGAACTGCTCCTCCGTTATCCTACCGTTTATGAGCTCTTCTTCAAGCCTGTCTATCTCCTCTAGGATCTTCTTCCTCCTCTTGTACTCGCTTTCTGTTATCCTGCCCTCTGCAAGGTCCTTATCCAGGTCTCGGGTTGTGTACTTCAAGCAGCCACCAGGCTGGTGAGCAGCGTGTCTGTTAATAAGCGTTTGCTAGCTAGGCTACCCGGTGCCAGGCTTGAGCCGGAGAGCTAGGGTAAGAGTCAGGACATCTGAGGGCTTCAGGCAGTACTACGTGTCTGGCTCGATGATAGGGCACTCGCCGACGGAGTTCAGGATCCTCTTCTTCAGGGACTCTACTGAGATATCTGAGGGCTCTATAGAGGCATTGTCGCAGCCTTCTGTGCTCAGGGAGGTGCTGTTCGAGGTTGTGATGTCTCCTGTGCAGGCTAAGCTGCTGGCTGAGCAGCTGTCAAGAAACGTGGAGCAGTATGAGAGGGTGTTCGGGAAGATACCTGCCCCTGGAGGCGAGAGGAGGCCTCCTGAGGCGATGTACACGTAGCTCAGGCTGTGAAGCTCACTTCATTGGGGGCCCTCAGGCGAGCGTCGTGTCATCACAGCTAACCTAATAGCCTACTGGTGGAAGTTAAACCTTAGGGTGCCTTGGTTGCCTAGAGGCAAGCCCATGGAGCTAGCTGAGTGGACTAGGGCCCTAGCTGAGGAGTCCAGCATGGGCGCTGTGATAGTGGTGGAGGGCAGGAGAGACGAGGAGGCCCTGAGAGCCCTTGGAGTTGAAGGGGACTTCGAGTATGCTTCCCGACTGCTGGCCCTGCTCAGGTGCACACCCAGCTACGCCAGTGGGAGGGAGTTCATCATACTCACTGACCTGGATAGCGAGGGTGAGAAGCTAGCCATGGCGCTTAAGAGGGAGATAGAGCAGTCAGGTGGGAGAGCTGAGACTAGGCTAAGAGGAGAGTACATGAGGATCCCTGGGAGGCCTCCCAGGATAGAGGAGCTGGCCTCAGCTGTGCTCAACGAGAAGGAGGCTAGGAGAGCCAGGTGGAAAGCTAGGCAGGCGCATAAGCACTAAGTTTATATACAAGCTGAGCCCTGGAGCAAAGGGGGTTAGCGGTCAGAGCGCCGGGGAAACGCCCGGACTCATGCCGAACCCGGAAGCTAAGCCCGGTGGCGTCCCGTGTTGTACTGTGCTCCGAGAGGGCACGGGAAGCACGGGAGACTGCTAACCCCCCGCTTCAAGGGAGGTTAGATGCCTGTCTTCCTGGTCGCCAGCAGAAGAGACCCTGCTGGCCTGAGGATAGCAGAGTGGCTTGCCACACACTACGGCACTAGGACAGGCGAAGACACTTACACGCTTAGGCTAAGCTCAGAGTGCGTCCTCAAGCTGGTCAGCTGCGACATAGTTCACACCCCGAGCACCGCCGTCCCAGGCGACGCTGAGCTAGCTGTATTCCTGTCAAGGCACAGCGGGAGGAGCCCTCCTGTCCTTTCCACGCACGTAACCGGCAACTTCGGTGAGGCTTCTCTTGGAGGCGAGAGCGGGAAGCTCTCCATAGCTCCAGCTAGCAAGATGAAGCTGTTCCTCATGGAGGCTAGTAGGCAGGCTGAGAGCATAGGGTATGAGGCTGCATTCGAGTGCACACACCACGGCCCCACGCTAGACTGCCCTGTGATGTTCGCTGAGGTCGGGAGCAAGCTGGAGAACTGGCTTGACAGGAGAGCTGCCTCAGCTGTAGGGGAAGCTGTGGCCTATGCCCTGGAGGAGAGGAGGAGCTTCCCAGCTGCAGTGGCCTTCGGAGGCCCACACATAAACAGGAGATACACGAGGGCTATGGTTGAAGGCGAGCTTGCAATAGGCCACGCGATGTCAAAGCACTACACCCACCTGATATCAGAGAGCTTGGTGGAGTACTGTGTGGCACGCACTCTAGAGCCTGTCTCCACAGCGCTAGTGGACTGGAAGGGCATGAGGGGAGCTGAGAGAAGGAGGCTCCTTGAAGCGCTGTCTAAGCTAGGCATCCCCTACATCAAGGCGTCTGAGCTGGGTGCTGGGCTTGAAGCTAGGTGAAGTCAGGTCTGATAGCAGCAAGCTCATAGCCTTCTTCGACTCCTCGATACCAAGGCACATGTTCTTCTCAGTGAACAGGAGGCTCAAGATGATAGGCTACAGGGGCGTGTGGGCTCCCGCCTCGCCTGTAGGTGGAGCTGCTGGCTTGGATGAGGCTGCAGAGTACTGCTCTAAGAGAGGCATACCTGTGATAGTCACTATGAGGAGGAGGGCTATGGGCTTAAGAGAGCTCCACGGGGTGAAGGTCATATACTTGGACAAGAGGGCTAGGAGGTCTACCAACAAGGTGATAGCGAGGATATTCGAGGTGCTGAGGCATGAGAGCTGAGGTCCTCGCTGCAGTCCTCCTGCTGGCCTCAGCTAGCCAGGGCAGCAGCCTGCTGGGGAGGGTTGAGGCCTCCTGTGTCCTGATAGAGAGGATGTCCTACTTCAGCAGCTGCTGCTCCCCTTACTGGCATGCTAAGGCAGTGGTGTTGAACTCTAGTGGAGAGTACCCTCTTGAGCCTGGTGAGGTCATTCAGCTCATAGTGTACGCTGGGGGCTCACCTCAGGACCCAGGCACACTCTGCAGGGTATCAGGCCTCCTCTACCAGCGGAGGGGGGAGCTCAAGCTCGTTGTGACCGGTGCTGAAGGCTTCTTCAAGCCATATGGCCCAGCTGGAGAGCCCAAGATAGGCCTCTCGGTTTCAAGGAGGCAGGTTGGCGTTGGCGAGAGCGTCAGCGTCGAGTTCTCAGTTGAGGAAGCTCCAGCTCAGCTCGCCTTGACAGTCTACTACCCAAGTGGAGAGAGCAGGGTGCTTGCTGAGGAGTGGGCTACACCAGGCCACAGGAGGCAGCTCGAGCTCCAGCTCACTGACCCAGGCTCATACACCCTGGCTTTAGCCGCCAGGAGCGCCACCGGAAGGGTATATGTGACCTCTGAGGTGGTGTATGCTGCTGAGGAGGCTGGAGCAGCTAGCCTGCTGGTCACTGTTTTGGACTCAGAGTCAGGCAGCCTGGTGGATGGAGCTCTAGTCTACTTGAATGGCTCTCTCATAGGCAGGACAGCTGGGGGCGTGGTCGAGGTCAAGGAGCTAAGCGAGGGCGTAGCTGAGGTCTCTGTCTCGAAGGCAGGCTACTTAGACTCTGCTCTGCAGGTCAAGCTAGAGGAGGGGGCCAACGAGGTGACTATAGCCCTTAAGAGAGCTCCCCTGGAGGCCCATCTGGTAATCGAGGCTGAGAGCCCTGAGGTCAGTGCTGGAGAGGAGTTCAAGTTCAGGGTCAGGATTGAAGTCAGCAGAGAGGCGTCTGTGCACCTCACCATCTTCAGCTCACCAGGGCTATCGATCAGGGGCATGGAGATGCCCCTGAGCGTCGAGAGGGTGGAGGAAGTCGCGCTGAGGGCTAGAGGAGCTAGAGCTGGGGTGTGGGCTATCAGAGCTGCAGCCAGGGTTTCAGCTGGATCAGCAGCCACATACATCGAGAACTACACCGTGGTTAGGGTTGTGAAGGCCGAGGAAGCTGAGCCTACAGCGTGCCTCACAGCTAAGTCGATCAGGGTGCAGGTCAGGGGCAGGGATGCGCTTGCCTCGCTGTCGGCCACAGCTTCAGCGGGAGCTGACGCATCTAGGGCTGCTGACGAGGCCTTCAAGGATCTCAGGCTCGTCTTCAGGCTGCATGAGCTAGTGGCTGTCGAGTCGCATGCCCAGAGGGCTGACGGGGCGCTTGAGGTCGTCTGCACTGGTGTGCTGAAGCCTATGAGGGAGGAGGGCGGCGTGTTCACTGTTGTGCTCACAGACTTAGCTGAAGTCGGTGTGCTTCAGGTCATCTTCGAGCTCCCCAGGAACCTGAGCTTGCTGAAGGCCCCAAGGGGCTCTAGGGTAGTCGAGTTCAACGAGACTACTGTGGTCTATGTTGCTGCTAGCGACGTAGCTGAGCTCCAGTACGCGGTCAAGGCGAGAGAAGGGGGCAGAAGCGTGAGCTTGCTGCCTGTAGCTGCTGTGGTGGCTGTCGCACTAGCTGCCTTAGCTGCTAGGAGGCTTCTCTAGCATAGACCTCCTCCACCACCCCCACAGCTCTGGTGGAGGCCTCTCTGAGGAAGAACTTCTCTCCTCTCTTGATGTAGACTGGGTTGTACATGAACTCCAGGTCGACCTTAGCCATGTCTCCTGTCCTCAAGGGCTCCTTTGACATCCATGTGAACTTCACCGTCTCCTTTATGCTGTGAGCGTGGAGGACAGCCTGATACCCTCTCCTTATGGTGGTTGGGTGGTGTAGCACCAGTATTCTGGCTCTTATCTTCTCCACTGCAAGAGGCTTCTCTGATACATCCAGCACGACCATCCCCTTCCTCACAGAGTCGTAGTCTAGGTCTATGGCTAGGCAGGCTAGCTGCCCTGAGCTAGCTCTCCTCGCGTTCACCCTATGGATCTGGATGGACTTGACCACTGTGGTCGTGTAGCTCCTGTTAAGCGGCCCAATCCAGACCCTGTCCCCCACCCCAACAGTCCCCTCTAGAACTAGCCCGTAGACTACTGTCCCGACTCCCCTCACGCTGAACTTGTCCTCTACGTACATGCGGAATGGGGCTGCTGGGTCCAGCTTCTCATGCCTCCTCGGTGGGAGAAGTGACAGGAACTCCACCAGCTGGTCTATGCCCCTCCCTGTTTTGCTTGAGACGAGGAACACAGGCATCACTCTGCCACTCCTCATGTGCCTAGCTGCGACCACGAGGTCTCCTTTGCTCTTCACCAGCATGGGTATCTTGTCCACTGATGGGAGCTCAGCCAGCTCCCAGAGCTGCCTAAGCACCTTCTCAACCCTCTCCCTGCCTACTAGGTCTATCTTGGTGACCACAGCGAACACCGGGGTCCTTATGGCCTGCATTATCCCGAACTGCTCCCTTGCGGTGCCTATCAGCCCTGCGTTTGCTGCCACAACAAGCATGCCGTAGTCTGGCTCATGTGAGCATATCCCCTTCAAGGTTGTCTTGAGGTACCTGTAGTGTCCAGCTAGGTCTACAAAGCATATCACCTTGCTACTCTTCGTGTAGACCTCGTCTTCAGAGGGGTGTGGTAGCAGCCTGTTGACCACCTCGGCGCCATCTGAGAACCCTAGTAGGACTGTTGTGACCGATGATGTCCTCCCTGACATGAGCTCGTGCTTGTGCCTAGCTATCTTCGCTCTAGCTGACCC
>QMWA01000126.1 GCA_003661385.1 Thermoproteota archaeon
GCCTAGCAGTATCCCCGGCGGCCCGCCAGTCTTCTGGCGGATTTAACCGGGGACTTGCTAGGCGGGCTACGGACGCTTTAAGCCCAGTATGCGTGGCGACCCCTCGGGGAGCTGGTTTTACCGCGGCGGCTGGCACCAGCCTTACCCTCCCCTTCCTATACCGGACTTTTTACATCCGGCGACAGCCCCCCTCTTCGGGGGGCACTCGGGCTCCCCCCGTCGCGCTTTCGCGCATTGCGGAGTTTTCGCGCTTGCTACGCCCCGTAGGGCTTGGGCCCTTGTCTCAGTGCCCATCTCCGGGCTCCTGCTCTCACAGCCCGTACCGGTTATCGGCTTGGTGGGCCGTTACCCCACCAACTACCTGATCGGCCACGGTCTCATCCTCGGGCATCACCTGGCAGGGGCCAGGCTACTTTCACAGTAGGGGCATTCCAGCACCCTACTGCTATCCGGGATTACCCCCAGTTTCCCGGGGATATCCCGGTCCCGAGGGTAGATTGACCGTGTATTACGGAGCCGTGCGCCACCAGCGGGCCGCCCCCCGCTGGTAGACTTGCATAGCTTAGCCGGAGCCCGATAGGGGTCGCCTCCAGCAGGATCAACTGGTCTCCAGGCGGCCGCAAGGCCTCCTGGGGAGGCAACCTTTCTCCGGCTGCCCAGGTCCTTCAAGCGTAAGTTTTCCCCCCACTCAAGTACCGTGGGGGTGTCCTTACGCTTACATTAGTGTACCCACGGGCGGAAGTGGGGCTTCATTACAGGCTGTTAGCCACCTCCACCCCGCCGGGTTCCCGTGGGAACCAATATAGTAGCTCTATCTCATGGTTTATTAACGTTTTGTTACACTTCCATGTAATATGTTACACTTTAATGTGAACTTATGAGGACATAATGATGTCATCTTGACGTGAGGGTGTTGTGGTGGACCCGGCGGGACTTCCACATTGTGGTTTGAACCCGCGACCTCCGGCTTGCAAGGCCGGCGCGCTACTGTCCGCAGCTCCAGACTGCGCCACGGGCCCACCACAGTGGTGCGGCGGCCGGGATTTGAACCCGGGTCTGAGGCTTCACCCTATTGTGTGGCAGGCCTCTATCCTAGACCAGGCTAGACTACCGCCGCCCACCATAAGCCTGGGAGGCTCTATTTTAACCTTTAGCCTCCTGCACCCTATAAGGTAGTCAAATGTGGGTAGTGGTTCTAGCTGAGTCTGCAATCGAGAAGGTACCTGAGGAGATAGTCTCTCATCCGGTTGTGAGGAAGGCTGCATCTAGGAGGAGGAAGAGCCCTCATGAGCTTATCCTGGATAGCAGCATAATGATGCCTGCAATGAAGTCCTTAGAGGACTCACGTAAGCGTGGTAGGCCTGATATAGTTCATGTAGCTTCCCTTCTATGCTTAGAGTCGATTCCATATGCTGAGGGGGTTATAGACTACGTGATCCACACTTACGATGACCAGGTCATCACATTTACTAGAGGGGTGCGGATACCCAAAAACTACCTGAGATTCATCGGCCTCTTTGAGCAGCTCTTTAAGGTAGGTAGAGTTCCTCCTAGCTCTGAGCAGCCCCTAATTAGGGTGAGAGCTCTCTCCTTCTCAGAGCTGATGTCGGAGATAGCCCCAAAGTACACCGTCGCACTGTCTGATGCTGGAGAGATCGTCCATCTCCCATCGTATGTCAAGAGCTTAAGCTCTATAGACAATGTATGCTGGGTAATCGGTGGGTTTCCTCACGGGGAGCTCTCTCACAGGGTATTAGACCATGTAGACGATGTTATCAGCATATACAGGGCGCCACTCCACGTCTGGACGGTGATAAGTGAGCTCCTCACAGTCTTCAGATACTGCCTAGTGGAGGGATGCTTTGTCTCACAGGCGTAGGCTCGCTGAGATGAAGAGAATAGCCAGGGAGAGGATCAGAATACTTCTAGCTTTAGCCTTAAGTGTGTATCCAAGAGATCCAAGCACTGCAATCAGATATGGGGCGCTAGCCAGGGAGATAGCTAAGAAAGCTAGGGTCAGGATACCAAGGCCAGCCAAGATCCTCTACTGCAGAGGCTGTAAGACTCTAACCTACCCAGGCTATACCTCAGTTGTTAGGGTTCTGTCCTATCCTAAGCCGCACATCCAGGTGAGATGCCTCATCTGTGGGAGAGTTAACCGATATATATTTGACAAGCAGAGTAAGTCAAAGCCCAAGGTAGTTGGTGACTACATTGGTGACGGTGAGGGATGTAGAGGCAGACAAGCTGATACCTGCTCTAGCAGAAGTCCTAAAGAGGATCCCAGAGATAAAGCAGCCAGAGTGGGCTATGTTCGTGAAAACAGGCCCCCACAAGCAGAGGCCTCCGATGCAAACTGACTGGTGGTACATAAGGGCTTCATCAATCCTGAGAAGGATATACCTAGATGGCCCTATAGGTGTAGAGAGGCTCAGAACGTACTATGGAGGAAGGAAGAGGCGTGGAGTCAAGCCAGAGCATGCTGTTAAAGCGAGCGGAAAAGTAATAAGAGCCATACTCCAGCAGCTAGAGAAGGCTGGGCTTATCACGAAGCAGCCTGGTAAGGGGAGAGCAATAACTCCGAGGGGACAAGCGCTCCTAGATAAGCTTGCAGCCAGGATCTACAAGCTAGGTGGTTAAAGTGAGCAGTGATGAAGAGCTAGAGATGCTAAAAAGGATGAGACTTGCACGAATGCAGGAAGCGCTACGGCAGCAGCAGGCAATCGCCGAAGAAATCCAGAGAGAGCAAGAGGAAGAAGAGAGGAGAAGACAAATCCTAAGAGCTATCCTGACAACAGAAGCTAGAGGAAGGCTAGCTAACCTAGCGATGGTTAGACCAGATCTAGTAGCTACAGTCGAGAACCTGCTAATACAAGCTTACATGCAGGGCAGAATAAGAAGGCAGATAACAGATGCGGAGCTAAAAGAGATATTGAGGAGGATATCATCGTCAACTAAAAGGGAGATAAGCATAAGGTTCATGTGAGGGGAGAATATGGCTCGAAACAAACCTCTGTCTAGAAAGCTGATCCTAGCTGCCGCCTTGAATAGGAATAAGCCTATACCCGCATGGGCATACCTGAAGACAAACAGGAGGGTAAGAAGAAAGCCTAGAAGGCACTGGAGGAGAGTTAAGCTGGGTGTCTAGCATGCCCAAGAAAGAGGAGTCCTGGTCTGTGAATCTAGTAGTGAGGCTAGGCCCTCAGAGAAAGCACTTCTCAAGAAAGCAGAGAGCATCCAGGATGATAAAGCTGATACTTGAGGAAGCCGAGAAAATCACAAGGAAGAGAGTAAAGGAGGATAGCGAGGAGAAGCCAAGGATAGTGATATCTCCAGAGCTGAATGAGCTTGTATGGAGGAGAGGTGCCGAGAAACCAGTAAATAAAGTTGAGGTCATGGTGTTCAAAGACGAGGAGAAGAACCAGATAGTAGTCACACTACCTAAGGAGGAGTAGCTTTAGATGTCCATTAGCGTCCTTGAGGTCGAGAAGTCACCATACATAGGGTTGCATATCGTTGCGACAGACTCATTTGCGCTGATATCCCATAAAGTGAAGGAGAAGCATCTGAAGACCATTAAAGACACACTTAAAGTAGATGTCTACAGGGCCTCTGTATGCAGCTCTGATCTCATAGGCCTCTTCCTAGCCGCCAACTCAGAGCACATAGTAATCCCATCAGCATGCACGCATACAATACCAGATTCCCTCGTAAAGGAGCATGGGGTCACCATTCATGAGGTGGGTACAGCCCTTACAGCGCTAGGTAACAACATATTACTAAATGACCAGGCAGCTTTAATCAACCCAGAATTTACTCGCCTAGAGGAGAAAGCCATATCTGGGCTTCTAGGCCTACCAGCGGTTCGGATGAGGTTGGCAGGCTATGCTACCGTGGGCGCTGTGGCTTTAGCGACGAACAAAGGCTGCGTACTATGCAAGGACTGTTCCCAAGAGGAGTTAGATGCCGTCAGCAAGGCGATGAAAGTCCCAGCTGGCCTAGCTACCGTGAACTCCGGCAGCCCATATGTCAGGCTTGGTGTAGTAGCAAACTCACATGGTGTAATAGTAGGCTCTGAGACCACGTCAATAGAACTCGAGGAGATACTGTCTGCACTCAACTTTTAAACCTCTACCTCAGTAGACTTTCATGTCTGAACAGGAGAGAATAGCAGTGCTTGTACAGGCTATAAAGTCGCTAGAAGAGGCCATAGCAGTGTATGAGACTAATGCAAGGTTACTTACATCGCTGATACAGAGAGAGGAAGCTGTTAAGGACACCTTGCAGTACCTATCTGAGAGAGGAGTTCTAGAGAAGGGGTACCTCCCCCTAGGGGAGAGCGTAATGCTACCAGTTGATAAGCTGAAGGTGCCTCAAGTCCTCGTTAATATAGGTTCAGGGTACTATGTTGAGTCTTCTCTAGAGCGAGCACTAGCCATAGTTGAAGAGCGTATCAGGACGCTAAGTGAGAGCTTAAGCAATGTGACGAGGGTTCTTGAAGACCTAAAGCTAAGATATCAAGCCATACAGGCTGAGTTAGCATCTATGGTCAGCAAGCAGGAGGGGAGCACCCTTGCTAGAGCGGCTGAAAGCCGCCCTAAGTAGAGCTGTAAAGGAGACTGTATCTAGGATATCACAAGTAGAGCTCACGGAGAGGAACCTAACTGAAGCTTTAGAAGGCCTGGAGATGGAGTACTTGTCTCTGGGAATTCCTCTGTCAACCATAGAGGCTTTGAAGGCCAGCCTGCTGTCTAAGCTCTCTGGAAGAAAGGTAAGCCGTTTTACCGACTTAACTCAAGTTGTAAAGTCTGCTCTAAGAGAGGTTCTGCTAGACACACTTAACCTCCCTCGCATCGACCTGCTATCGATGATAAGAGAAGCCCCCTCTCCCCCATTTGTCATGCTATTTCTGGGATACAATGGAGCTGGCAAATCTCTGACGCTATGTAAGGTGGCTGTTTTGCTCAGAAGCTATGGGCTTAGGGTGCTTGCTGCTGCAGGAGACACATTCAGAGCTGGTGCTATCGACCAGCTAGTAGGCTACTGCAAACAAGCTGGTATTCCATGCATAGAGTCTGAAAGAGGCTCAGACAGCTGTGCAGTAATCTTCCAGGCGGTTAAAGCAGCTGAGAAGAGGAAGTATGATGTGGTGCTAGCTGACACAGCTGGGAGGACTCATGCCGATGTAAACCTGATGGATGAGCTTAGGAAGATAGTCCGAGTAATAGAGCCTGACTTAAAGGTACTGGTTGTCGATGCAGTACTTGGGGAAGACGTCATTAATCAGTGTAGAGAATTTGA
>QMWA01000127.1 GCA_003661385.1 Thermoproteota archaeon
GTCCTGGGCGTTGACCTGGATCCTGGGAGGCTTGCTGAAGCTAGAGCACACAGCAGCTGGGGCATAGACTACGTGTGTGCTGATGCATCTAGCCTGCCATTTAGGTCCTCCTCTGTGGGCTCAGTGGTAGCTGTGCTCACGTTCCATGAGATGGAGGAGTCTTCTGTTGATGGAGCGCTGGAGGAAGCTTATAGGGTTCTGGATGCTGGTGGGAAGCTTCTCGTAGTTGACAAGTTCATGCTGAGGTTTGAGAGGCCGTCAGAGGAGCTGGTGGCCCTTGCTGAGCTAGCCTACCAGAAGGCTGTAGAGTACTCGCGTGGAGCTAGGCTGTGGGGGCTCAGAGAGCCTAGGGAGCTGGCTGAGAAGGCTGAGAGCAGGGGCTTCACCGTGCTGGAGACGAGGATGCTGGTGCTGAAAAAGTGGAGGAGTGGAGAGGAGTTCCTTAGGGTGTGGGATAGGAGAGTGCTTGAGCAGCTGAGCTCGGTAAGAGAAGAGAGCCAGAGGAGAGAGCTAGAGGAGCTCATCCAGAGGGTGAGAGACGCAGCTAAGGCACATGGCTATGGCCCGACTAGAGCTGTGGCGGTGCTCTTGGGGAAGAGCTGAGCGCTCTGCAGTCGATATAGCCTCTGGCTGATGCCTGCTTGGCGTAGCCTCAGCGTGCTCACGCCACCTAGAGGCTCTGCGTGCTCTTATGGCTAGTGTAGCCTGCAGCCTCTCACACTGGATAGAGCCTGGTGCTCGGCTGGCTTAGGCTCCTGAACTGCTTCATGTCTGCTTCAGCTTGCTTAGCTCTTTTGCTGCCTCCATGTATGTCTTTACAGCTGTCTCTAGGTCTTTGATGCTGACTTTCTCCTTGTCTGTGTGGGCTAGCCTGCTTTCCCCTGGGCCGTAGGCTGCTATGCTCTTGACTTTGGGGTGTATTAGGTTCATGTCGCTTGTCCCATACTTCCTTAGGAGCCTCGGCTTGATTCCCTGTTTTAGGAGCGCTCTCGCTAGTGCTCTTGGCACCGGGCTGCTTGGTGGCACTGACACGGGGTCTATGGCTGATGTCACTGTGAGCTTGCAGCCTTCTGGTGGCTTTGGCAGCTTGCTGATCAGCTCGCTGGAGCTTGTGCCTAGTGGTATCCTCAGGTCTATCTTTGCTATGGCCTTCTTGGGTAGGGTGCTGTAGCCTGATCCTCCTCTTATTAGGGTTACTGCTGCACTTGGTGTGCTGTAGCTTGCTCCAGGTGCTGCCTTCTTGATCTCTAGGATTGCTTCTATGAGCTTGTCGACTGCTGACTTCCCTGGTGATGAGGAGTGGCTTGCTTCAGCCCTGCACTCCAGCAGGATTTTTACGCTCCCTCTGTAGGCTACTGCTATCCCTGTTGTGTTTGTTGGCTCTCCTATTATCACGTAGCTTGCCTCAAGGTTTTTCAGGATGTGCTTGGCTCCTCTGCTGTCTCCCTCCTCAGCTACTAGCGCTGCTACCTTGACTGGTGTGTCTTTGAGGCTTGCTGCTGCTACTATCATGGCTGCGAGAGGCCCTTTGGCGTCTACTGCTCCTCTGCCCTTGAGGAGCTCTCCCTCCTTGGCTACTGGAAGCTTGCCTGGGACTGTGTCGTAGTGGCCTACTAGCCACACCTCCTCGCCTCTCCCCATCAGGACGTTGCCGACCTCATCCACCTCAGCTTCTAAGCCTAGGTCTCTTGAGATCTTGAGGAGCTCTCCCTCAGCTTGCTTCTCTCTGCCAGTTGGGCTATAGGCCTTTAGGAGGCGGAGCAACACCTCTTCTACCTTCCTCATGTCTTATAGCCTCCTCTACTCTGGCTGCTAGGATCTCTATGTCCCGGCTTGTTATGAGGTAGGGTGGGAGCAGCCTGAGCACTGTCTTGGCAGCCTTTAGCGCGAGTACTCCTCTGCTCTGGAGGTGTGCTACCAGGGGTGTGGGGTCGAATCTGAGCTCTATGCCTATCATGAGGCCCTCTCCTCTCACCTCTCTGACTATCCTAGACTCTATCTCCTTAAGCCTCCTTAGGAGGGCAGAGCCCTTCTCCATGGCCTGCTTCGGGACGTTTTCCTCTAGCAGGGTTTCTACCCCTGCCTTGACCGCTGCTAGCGCTAGGGGGTTTCCGCCGTGGGTTGAGCCGTGGTCTCCTCCCTTGAATGAGGCTAGCAGCTCCTCTCTGGCTGCAACGAGGCTTACTGGGAAGCCTCCTCCTATGCTCTTCCCAGCTACCATTATGTCGGGGGTTACTCCACGCTTCTGGTGAGCCCAGACTTCACCTGATCTGCCGAACCCAGACTGGACTTCATCTAGTATGAGCAGAGCTTGGCTTTCACTGCATGCTCGGCTGACTTCCCTTAGGAACTCTCTGGTGGCTGGCTTCACCCCTCCCTCACCTTGTATAGGCTCTACTATGGCTGCAGCAGTCTCCTCGTCTATGAGGTCTGCTGCCTCTAGCGAGTTGAATGACGCGAACTCTATGCCTGGCAGGAGCTTGAACCCCTCCCTGTACTGTCTGCTCCAGGTCACTGAGAGCGCTCCTGCTGTACGCCCGTGGAAGCCTCCCTTGAATGCTATGATCTTCCTCCTCCCTGTGTGCTTGGCTGCTATCTTCAGTGCTAGCTCCACTGCTTCCGCGCCGCTGTTCTGCAGGTAGACTGCAGTGAGCTTCTTTGGGAGTATTCTGCTGAGGGCTTTCAGGGCCTCCTCCTTCACCTCTGTGTCGAACACTGGTGTGGCGACCATGAGCTCCCTCATCTGCCTAGCTAGGGCCTCAACTACCCTGGGAGGTGTGTGGCCTAGGAAGGCTGCTCCATGGCCTGTGTGAGCATCTAGGTACATGCGTCCCTCGTCGTCCCAGACGTACTGCCCTCTCCCCTTGACCAGCTTCAGGCCTCTCTCCCTTTGGAATGGCATGAGCGAGAGCAACTCAGGCACCTATAGCGTACTCCACAATCTCCTTTGCTATGTCTACCCCAGTTACCCGAGCTGCATTCCTGAACTCTGTGACTGAGTTGACTTCGAGGACTAGCAGGCCTCTCTCAGAGTCCTCAGCTATGTCTACCCCTAGGAAGCCTCCTCCAACTGCTCTCGCTGCCTTGACTGCTATCTCCTCGAGCTCGCTTGTCAGCTCAGCCTTCTCAGCTCTAGCTCCTCTAGCTGTGTTCGTGATCCAGTGGGCAGCTACCCTGTATACTGCTGTCACCAGCCTGTCTTCTGTTGCGAAGGCTCTTATGTCCCTCCCAGGCTTCCTTATGAACTCCTGTATGTAGTGGATCCTGTAGAATGGCGATGGGATTGCCTCCCTGTGCTCTAGTATGGTCCTGAGCTCCTCCTCGTCTTGAGCTAGCGAGACTAGCCTGCCCCAGCTTCCGTTGACAGGCTTGACCACAACGGGGTAGCCTACCTCCTCAGCTGCCTTGTAGGCTCCTTCCAGCGAGAATGCTATGGCAGTCCTAGGTGCTGGTACACCTGACTCTAGGAGCTTAGCTGTTGTGACGAGCTTGTTGTAGCAGTTGGCTATGACCTGGGAGCTGTTGACTACCTTTACTCCAGAGGCCTCCAGGGCTGCAGCTGAGGAGTACGCTTTAATCCCGCTTGTAGCCCTCTCTAAGGCTATGCTGAAGCCCACTGCCATGCCTAGGCTCAGGTGCGTGGAGTTGAGGTGGAGCCTGACTGGCTTGTGGCCTAGCTCCTCTACAGCCCTCATTATAGCCTTCTCCTCAGCTCTGAGCCTGTCGTAGACTACAGCTACCCTCATTCACCCCAGTCCTCTCCTATCTCCTCAGCCTCTCTCAGCTTGAAGGCGCTCTCCTGCTCATAGACTTCGAGTGTAGCTCCACAAGACTGGCACTCTAGCAGCTCACCTGGCATCACATCCTCAGGCAGCTCAACCTCACCACCACAGACTGGGCAGAAGGCCTTCACACAACCACCTCCAACATGCTTTACAGGCTTGCAGGAAGGGAGCTAGGGCTTCACCCTGGTCCCCTCTCCACCTAGAGCTCTTGTAACAGGGCTTTCCTTGAGGCCGCTGGCTATCACGACTTCTACTCCAGCTTCAGCTGCCTTGGATGCCATGAGGAGCTTCCTGTTCATCCCAGGGCCTACTGCCTTGGCTAGCTCAGCTGCCTCTAGCCACGACATCCCTCTCATGGGGCTGCCGTCGACTTCGACACCATCGACATCTGATAGGATGACCAGCTTCTCTGGCTTCAGTGCTAATGCAAGCTGGTATGCAGCCTGGTCTCCGTCTACGTTCAGGGCTTCACCCTGGGTTCCTCTGGCCACGGGAGCTAAGACTACGCTGAAGCCTCCTGAGAGCAGTGCTCTTATGAGCGATGTGTCTACTGCCACTATCCTGCCTGTGTATCCTCCTGGAACCACCCTCCTCCTGCCTTTCTCCACCACCACGATCTTCCTCTTCCTCTCTGCTATCAGGGTTGGGCCATCTAGCCCTGATATCCCGGCTGCCTTCACTCCTCTGTCAAGGAGCTTTGAGACTATCTCCTTGTTCAGCTTCCCAGCCATCACCATGATGTAGACCTCGAGCTCCCTCGCGTCCGTGTACCTGCTCTTGACCCCAGATGGGGAGATTACTATCCTTGGGGTGACGCCCATCTTCAGAGAGTAGCTGGTGACCTGGTCTCCTCCACCGTGGACTAGCACAAACGGCGAGTAGGCTGCTAGGTCCCGGGCTATCTCGCTGACGTTCAAGAGAGCTCTTCCACCTGCCTTCACGAGCAGCATGGTCGCACCTCACGGGTGTAGTGGAGGAGTGTAGAGGCCTGTCTTCTCATCTAGCCCAGCCATGATGTTGAAGGCCTGCAGCGCCTGGCCTGCAGCCCCCTTGACCAGGTTGTCTATTGCTGAGAAGCCTGATGCCCTCGGTACCATGGGCTCTGAGGAGAAGCCTAGGTCAGCGAAGTTGCTTCCAGTAACGTTGTTTAAGCTTGGCAGCACGCCCTTCTGCATGACTCTCACGAAGGGCTCTCCTGAGTAGAACCTTGCGAACCTCCTCCACAGCAGGCCCTCATCTACCTCCAGCTCCGTGTGGACGCTTGCGAAAGCTCCTCTGACTGCTGACACTGAGTGGGGTACCAGGCTGACTCTGATCCTCCTGCCAGCTAGCTGGGAGAGCTCCTGGGCAGCTTCAGCTGAGTGCCTGTGCCCGGATGCGGAGTAGGGCCTTACTGTGCTGCTTCTCTCTGGGTGGTGTGTGCCTTTGGTTGGCTTAGCTCCAGCCTCGCTGCTGCCCACCTTCACGTCTGCGATCAGGAGCTCTGCTCCAAGCTCCACCA
>QMWA01000128.1 GCA_003661385.1 Thermoproteota archaeon
GCCCTCCACACTAGAGACTTGAACCCCTGGCTGGTCAGGATCTTCTGGATCATCCTCCTTAAGACAGCTCTAGCTTCACCTCTCTCTCTGAAGCCAGCTTCAGGCATGTAGGTCTCCATGTCCCACTCCATCAGCGAGAGGGCATGGCCTATAGCCCAAACCTCCCTGTACCTCCTTAAGATCTCCTTAACCTCAGGGCTTTCAGCAAGCTCCATACACGGCACCAGCCCCCAGAGCCTCACGCCATATAAGCCTCCAGCTTCCATAGCTGCATGCAGCTAAGGCAAGGCTTGCTGCCTGGAGCTATGCTCGGTCTTCAGTGAAGCTAGGAAGAGCGGGAGCTTTTCTCTGTCTAGCAGTATGGTTCTCATGTGCTTTGGCCTGCTCCATGGTGCTGCACCCCACTTGGCCTCGAACCCCAGCTGCCTTCCCTCTATTACCGCCACCACATCGACTTCCGTCTGGTTCCTCCAGTAGTATACTGGAGCAAGCCTTGCTAGATGTGATGCCAGTATCGACTCTGCTATGCTCTCCTCTAAGACCTCTACTCTCGTGTACCTTGAGAAGACCCTGTAGATCAGCGGGTCTGCTGGATGTATCTTCTTGTTCTTCCTATAGTGTACTCTCCCATCAGGTGTTATGAAGTTCAGGACAAGCACTGCGAACAGAGCCTCTAGGGTCTCGACATAGGACTGTGCTGTGTGGGGTGATGCTATCGAAGTCTCTCTCGCTATGCTCAGCCAGCTCACTGGGGTCAGCCTGCTTCTCAAGATGTATGCTATGACTTCCCTCATGTACCTGCTGCTCTTGCCTGCCTTAGTCCAGTCTGACCTAAGCCAGTCGAGGTAGGTTCTGACTGTTGTCTGCGTGACTCTACCTCTCTCAGCCTTGTCTATGATGGACAGTGGGAAGCCTCCTGTCTCCATGTAGCTGGTGAAGAGCCTGCTTATCCTCCTGAGGAGCAGACTGTTGGCTTTCATGGCCCTCTCAACATCCTCTAGGCTTGCTATGCCAGCCTTGGCTGTCCTCACTCCATGCACTCTCTCCATGTACTCCGAGAAGCTCAGCGGATGCATTACGATATCTCTGCCATGGCCTCTCCTGCCTGGGAAGAGCTCCTTTTGGCTGAAGAGCTCGATGCTAGCTGACCCAGATACCACGATGACATCTCTACGCAGCAGCCTCCTGTCTATCCTCGACTTGACTGCCCTCCACCAGTCCTCAACGAAAGTTACCTCATCGAGAACTATCAGAGAGCTCCTTACCCCATGCTCCTCTCTAGCTGAGAGATAGCTGTCAAGGACCTCTCCTAGCTCCCTGTAGTCGCTGAGCTCGTCACACGAGTAGTAGAACATGCTCCATGGGCTCCACCCTCTTCTCATGGCCTCATGTATGAGTATCTTGAGAGCTGTAGTCTTGCCGACCTGCCTTGGACCTACTAGGAAGTGCAGGGCAAAGGGCTTAAGCTCAAGCTCATCTAGCACAGGCGGAACCCACTTCACTACAGAGCTCCTCCACTCCTCATAGTCCTCATCAGTCTCATTAAACCACCATGGGTTATACCATTCCATGCAGTCATATTGCAAAGGTGTATATAAATGCATTTGCATCAATAATGCCAATACATCCATCGATGCAGATGAGAACACTCCTCATCAGCCAGTCTCTGCATGGGTAGCTAGCCTCATGAAGCCACCCTTCTGCAGCCAGGAGAGGCTCCAGCCAGCATGCCCTCCCTACTCTCCTAGCCTCCTCGTCCTCCACTTCCCCAAGAGCTCCTCTGCCGCCACGCGCGAGTAGGCCTCGGTAGTAGCCTTAGCTTCCTCCTCGATGAACTCAGGTGGAAGCTTCATGTACCTGTCGATCTCCCTCTCAAGAACCCTGAGCACCCCCTCTCGAAGTCGTTCCTCGCCTCAGCTCTCCTGACGAGAGGGACGAAGTCAGAGCTGGTCAGTGCTCTCTGAATCACCTTCCTGAGGGCAGCTCTAGCCTCACCTCTCTCCCTGAAGCTCCCTCAGGTATGTAGGTCCACATGTCCCAGACCATCAGCGACAGAGCATGCTTAAGAGCCCAAATCTCCCTATACTTCTCCAGGATCTCCTTAACCTCAGGGCTTTCAGCAAGCTCCATACACGGCACCAGCTCCCATAGGATCCACAGTATTAAGGTTGTACTGGCTCCTACATGTCTCTAGAGGGCTAGGCAGCGATGGCGTCAAGGCTTCTCTGCCAGAGCAACCCAGCGGCTGCTCAGCTTACCACACCAGCTGTGCTCTCTCAGCTCTAGGTGCAGGACCCTGAACTCTCCGAGAAGCTCCCTGACCTCCTCTCTGCTGGAGTAGTGGTGGAGCATGCCTGCCTCTGAGCCCTCATCCTGGATGAAGGTGTCCTCCTCAACCTCCTCTCCTCGCCCATACTTCCATGTCCTCTTGCTCATGAAGTTGACTAGGAGAAGCCCTCCACTACGCAGTACACGCCAGACTTCTGAGAGCGTCCTCCTGATTCCACTCAAGGTGTCGTGGTACAGAGCATACCAGCAGACCACGCCGTCAAAGCACCCACTGACGTAGCCTAGCTCCCTCATGTCACCTAGCACGAGGTGAGCGCTGAGCGCCCTCTCTAGGAGCCTCCTCCAGCAGATCCTCAATGCCTCAGCTGAGAAGTCGAGGCCATGTACCTCAAAGCCCAGCTTGCTCAAGTGGAGGATGTGCCTGCCAGCACCACACCCCAAGTCAAGCACTCTCCTTGCATTCCTCTCCCTTAGCAGCTCAGCGAACCCAGCAACCTCCTCGTCGACATCGAGCTCAGTGAACTCGCCTCTCTTAAAGAGCTTATCCCAGATCTTATGCATAGAAGTCAGCCCACAGAGTGCAGCCACATAGCCCAGTCCAGCTCTCAGATAAGTCTGATGCTATAGCGGGTGCTCGCTGCACACAGCCATGCTAGCCTACTAGGGTAGCGCTGGCAGTGGAGGAGGCCTTCTGGAGCTTACCCTGCTCCCCTACACGCCTCACAAGCTCCAGCAATGCTGCACACGAAGCACTGCACTATCAGTGTGGATAGCTTAAGAACTCCCAGAGCCTAGCCTACACGATGAGGGTTCTAGTATACGAGTGGGCTTGTGCAGGAGGCTACAAGGCTGCCCCAGAGATACTTGGTGAAGGCTACGCCATGATGTCAGCTGTAGCAGAGGACTTCACCAGAGTAGCTGAGGTAGCTGTGTCCCTGGATCCAGCTCTAGCTTGTGTGAGCCCTCTCAGCACGTCTGTGGCGGCAGCTAGCCTGGGAGAGGCTATCAGGTCTTTCAGCCCAGACTACGCTTTAGTTATAGCTCCTGAGTCAGCTGGAGCTCTCAAGGCTCTCGTAGAAGAGGTCCTCGACTCTGGTGTAGCTTCACTGAACTGCAGCCCAGAGGCCATAGAGCTCTGTGGAGACAAGCAGAGGACCATCGAGGAAGCTAGGAGAGCAGGCTTAGCCACCCCCTTCTCTACCGCTGTAAGCACGCTTGAAGCTCCACAGCGTCCTCTCTGGCTTCCAGCTGTAGCCAAGCCGATAGATGGCGTAGGCTGTGAGGGCCTATACCTTGTGAGAGACAGGCTAGAGCTGCTTAAAGCCCTCAAGCTCATAAGGCAAGCAGGATGGCAGGAAGCCGTAGTCCAAGAGTACATCAAGGGCGCCAACATGAGCGTCAGCCTCATAGCACAGCGGGGAGAAGCCAAAGCCTACACGGTAAACTCCCAGTTCATATCCCTAGCTCCACCCCCAAGGGCTTCAAGCTACAAGGGTGGCTACACCCCTGTGAAGCTCCCCAAAGCCAGGGAGGCAGCTAAGGCAGCTGAGCACCTGTGCAAGAGCATAAGAGGGCTGAAAGGCTACATCGGGGTAGACATAGTCCTAGCTGAGGAACCCTACATAATAGAAGTCAACCCAAGGCTCACAACAAGCTACATAGGGATGAGGCTGGTCCTAGAGCAGAATCCAGCTAAAGCAATGCTAGCTGAAAGAACACCCACACCAAAGCTAAGGGGGCACTCGGCATTCAGGAAGCTACAGCTGAGAAGGAAGCCGAAGCTCAGAGCACACATAGCAGCCCCACCAGGATCCAAGCAAGCAATAGTAGCAGTATGGGCTCCAACGCTACCGGAGGCGCTAGCTGAGCTCAAGAGAATCAGCACATAGCCCCAAGCCCCAGCACCCAGCCACACGCAGCCTGGTAGCCACGCTATCCAGGTCTTCGGCTACAGAGTGAGAAGCCCAGCAGCCACGTACTCGATAGCTGTGCAGAAGGCCCCCGATAGGCTGCTGATAGAGCTGGAGCTGCCTCAGCTGCCTATAGCAGCACACCATAACTTAATATTGCACTGGGTTCTGCTGGTGGGCCTCTTGGACTTCTTCACACACCTGCTTGTAGGCCGCCTGATAGGCTTGCTTGGCGACGAGAGGAGCCAGACTGCAGCAGCCTTGGCTGCAGCTCTGCCGGATCTCGATGTGATCCTCATGCTAGCAGGCCTCTATGTGAGGCTCCCGCCTCTAGCAACCCACAGGGGGCTGACCCACTCAGTCTTCACGTCGACGCTGCTGGCTGCAGCAGCTACCTTAGCTGGGGTGCTCACTGGCTACTTCAAGCCTGCTCACCTGCCTTATGCTGTAGCTGGGGCTTTAAGCCACATCACGCTAGACTACCTCACGACAGGAGGGATCCCAGTCTTCTACCCTCTCTCAGCGAGGAGGTATGCTGCTGACCTCTTCTACTACATAGACCCACTTGTAGCAGTAGCCTCGTTCCCACTGTCACTTGCTCTAGCAATGAGGGTAGCAGGCAAGCGAGCTATACTGGCTTTCTCGCTCTACCTGCTAGCCTACGGGGCAGCTAGGCTAGCATTCAAGCTCATAGCGCTCAGGGCAGCAGCATCCCTGGCAGCATCCAGAGTGTACCCGACTCCACTCCCCAACAGGTGGCTGATACCCTCAGATAAAGGCCTAGTAGCCTACACGATACCCTCTAGAGGCTGAGGCGCCTGCCCAGCGTCTTCTCAAGGAGCTTAACTGGAATCCAGCACCCCTCAACCCTGACAAGCCCAGTCTCCCTCTTGGTCTCCTGAAGCCTCCTCTTCATCTCCATGAAGTACTCCTGGCCATGCAGGGGGACACCATCCTCCAGGGCGTGCAGTGCAGTAGGATGCCTCCTCTCAAGCATGGCAGAGAACTCCTCTGGAGCATAGGCTACAGCCTCAATAGGAGCCTCGCCATCAGACAGCTCATATAGGACACCAAGC
>QMWA01000129.1 GCA_003661385.1 Thermoproteota archaeon
AGCCTGGAGGGCAGCACCAGTAGTAGCAGTAATAGTAGCACTCTGGGTATGGGTAGTAGGGTGGGTAGCAAGGCGGGTAGCAGGAGGGATAGCAGCATGGTGGGCAGCAGGGTGGGTAGCATGATGTGCAGGGTGGGTAGCATGGGCAGCAGCCTCCTACAACTTCTAGGGTTGTTGAGTTTAGGAGAGTGCTCTTATAGTAGACTGAGACTGTGAGGTTGTTTGGGCCTATCGCGAGGTAGGGTACTGTCAAGGTTATTGACCTTGTTGAGAGAGCAGGTATGTAGACGTAGCATGAGGTGCACCAGTATGGGCCCAGGTAAGCTGATAGCTGTAGGACTATGAGCACTGTGACTGACGTGGAGTTGTTGTTCTTTAGCCTTATGTACACTGGGAAGGGCTGGTTGTAGGGGAAGACTGAGGGGGCTTTCACACTGAGTATGCTAATGCTTGGCTGAGCACTAAGCTCTGATACTGGTGATGCTAAGGTGAGCGTGAGCAGGGTGAGAATGATGTATGGTAGGGGGTTTACTCGCGTGCTCAAGTCTAGCACCTGAGTAGGTGGCTTGAGGCATCTTTAAAACTTTTGGTGGACAAGCTAGCCTCCGCTTACAATCGGGACGAACCTCACTACGTCACTTGGCTTGATGACTTGGCTTAGGCCTTGAGCTGGCTTCTCGTTGACGAGGACTATCACCCTGAGCCTCCCGTCCTCAGCTAGTATGAGCCTCCTGGCCTCCTGAGGGAGCTTCTCTAAAATTTGGGAGAGGGTGATGGGTGAGCTGGCTTCAAGCTCGAGCTCTGATCCCAGGATCTCCCTTAGCCTCCCTATGAACCTGAGTCTAGGCATGCTACTCCTCTAGCTTCATGCCCTGTGCCTCGAGCTGCTCAGCTACGTAGCCTAAGCCTCTCTCCCTTAGGGTCGACTTCCTTGGTAGGCCTCTGCTGTCCCATCCCCTGGCCTCGTAGTACCATGATAGGAGCTTGTCGTAAGCTTCCTTGCTCAGCTTAGAGCCTGCTAGCGGCCCTCTTGTGAGAGGCTCCTTAAACCACCTCTCAGGTGGGTAGTCCATTTCCCTGCTCCACCCGCCGTGCTCTCTGGCCCAGAAGCACCTTATGAGGTCGTATATCCTGTCAGCCATCTCATACAGCTCCTTTAGGGTGAAGTCTAGGCCTGTCGCTGCCTTGAGGTACTTGGGGTACCACTCGAGGCTGAAGCCTAGCTCGATCCAGGGGAGCCTGCATGCCACTGCTGCCTCGAACAAGCCTCCTCTTATCCTCTGCATCTCCAGCAGCCTGTCTACTTTCTCCTTGGATATCACGTCTCTGCCTATCTTGAGCTCCCATGCTATGAACCAGGCGTCCTTGTGGTGTGCTCCTATCGGTGAGGTCGCGAAGGCTAGGGCCATGCCTGGGGCAGCGTGGCAGTCGTAGGCTGATATCTCGAGGCCCTTGATGTGCATTGCGAACCACTCTCCCCCTAGCGCCTTCGATAGGGCCTTGACTCCCTCTCCTAGCTTCTCTCCGAAGCCCTTTCTCTCAGCTATCAGCTCAGCTAGCTGGAGCATGGCTTCGCCATCACCCCACCTGAGCTTTAGGCCTAGCTTGTCCTCTGGTAGCATCCTCTTCTCCACGAGCTCTGCTGTGAAGGCTAGGACTGAGCCTAGGGTTATGGTGTCTATGCCCTGGAGGTCAGCGTAGAGGTTTAGGGTCATGGCCCAGTCCATTGAGCCTATCCCGAGGTTTGAGCCGAGCATAGCTATGTTCTCGTAGTCTATTTCGACTCTCCAGCCCTTGTATGGGCCCTCCTTTATCTCGCAGATGTTCCCGCACTGCATGTTGCAGAACGGGCAGCCCTTCTGAGCTACCTTGTACACCTTCTCCATGGTTGTGCCGCTTATCTCATCTGCTCTCTCGAACCAGCCCTCCCTGAAGTTGTAGCTTGGCAGGACGCTGTTCTCCTGGCTCCACTCTATCGTAGCCATGGTTCCCTGCCTGACCCAGAAGTCGTAGTTTGCTGAAGCCTTTATCTCCTTGTAGCCTTCTGCAGCAAGCTCCCTCAGCTCTTCTCTGTTGTATGCTGGTATCTCCTTGGTCCCCTTTATGACGACTGCCTTCAGGTTCTTTGAGGCCATCACTGTGCCTATCCCAGGCCTCCCTCCTGCTCTGCCCTTCTCTGAGATGACCACACCGAACCTGATGAGCTTCTCTGCACCAGGGCCTACCATGAGGATCCCAGCTTCCTTCCCGTGCTTCTCCTCCAGCTCGTCTTGCACGGTGTATGTGTCCTTCCCCCAGAGGTCATCTGCCTTCTCGAGCTTGATCTCGCTGTCCTCCACCACTAGTACTACTGGCTCCTTGGCTCTGCCCTCCACTACTATGGCGTCGTAGCCTGCTTTCTTCATCTGGTAGCTTGCTCTAGTCCCTATGTTCCCGTCGCCGTAGCCTCCTGTCAGAGGGGACTTCGAGGCGACTACAAGCTTCCCGCTGCTTGGGAGGGCGAAGCCTGTGAGGGGGCCTGTAGCTAGGATGAGCTTGTTCTCAGGTGAAAGGGGGTCTGTTCCAGGCTTTAGCTCATCCCACAGGATCTTGACAGCTAAGCCTCGGCCTCCCATGAAGCTGCGAGCTACCTCGCCATCCAGGTCCTGTACAGCATGCTTCTCTCTCGTCAAGTCTACTCTGAGTATCTTCCCCGTCCAGCCTCCCTTAAACAAGCTACCACCAGCATCCCCCACTCGCTCAGGTTAAAATACTTTCCAGACACATCTGGCGTATATGGCAAGCTGGCACGTAGCCTGAGGCTTGCAGCACGCTACTTCTCCTTGATCTTGTCGAGAGCCCCCTCAGCCTTCTCTAGAATGGACTTCATGTGCCTCTTTAGATCTGATATGGCTTCTAGCTCTCTTATGGCGGTGTCTAGGAGAGAGGACGCCTTCTCCAGAGACCCCTGGCTTGGCTCTATGCCACGTCTCATGTCATCCCTCATCTGGTCTACTCTCCCCTGGACGTACTGTAGCTTGACTATAGCCATTATCACTCTTGTTGCTGTATCCATCTCACCCCACTTCTCCTTGGCTGCCTCAAGCAGCTCTGATAGCTCAGCTGCATCCCTGGACTCGTCTGCCACCTCCTTTATGCTCCTCAGGGCATCCTCCATCCTCTTTGTGAGCTCAGTTATCTCAACAAGCTCTCTTGTCACAGACTCAAGCTTCCTCTCAAGGTCCTCTAGCTTCAAGCTACCACTGCTAGCCTAGCCGGCAGCTGCTTATAAGCGTACGCTTTTAAGCACCAGCTACAGGCAGGGGCTGGTGGCCGGGATGGAAGCGTTCCCGTGGTGGTCTAGCAGGCACATCGAGCTAGCTAAGGAGATCGAGGAGTTTGCTGATGAGCACGCCCACGAGGCTGTCAAGGCTCTCTGGAAGAGGAAGTACCCTCTTGAGCTCCTCGATGAAGTGCGTAGACGAGGGTGGTTTGGAGCTCTGATACCAGAGGAGTATGGTGGCTTGGGGCTTGGCGCCACTGGCTCCTGTATAGCAGCCGAGGGGCTTGGCAGGCTCGGCACAATAGCCCACGTGTACACGACGACCATGTTCGGTGGGACAGAGCAGATAATGCTCTTCGGGACAGAAGAGCAGAAGGAGAGGTGGCTCCCTAGGATAGCTAAGGGAGAGCTCAAGGGGGCTATAGTGATAACAGAGCCCTACTTCGGGTCTGATGCAGCTGGGATAGAGACTGTAGCCGTTAGGGAGGGAGACGAGTACGTTATAACCGGGAAGAAGAGGTTCATCACGAACGCTGGGCTAGCAGACCTCTACATGCTCTACGCCAGGACAAGCGACAGCCCAGAGGACAGAGCTAGATACAGGCACCTGACAGCCTTCATAGTGGAGAAGGGGATGGAGGGGTTCAGCATCGAGAGGGTGAATGAGCTCTGCGGATGGGATGGGCTGCAGAACGGCTACCTCAACCTAGACGAGGTGAGAGTTCCAGTGGACAACAGGCTGGGAGAGGAAGGTGATGGCTGGAGGATAATGGTCTCAGGGCTGAACTACGAGAGGACTCTGGTTGCAGCCAGCGCCCTGGGGCCTATAAGAGACGCCTTGAGGTACGCTGTGTACCACGCTCAGAGGAGAGTGCAGTTCAACCAGCCTACAATAAGCTTCCAAGTCAACCAGTTCAGGATAGCTGACATGATAGCTAAGCTGAAGACAGCTAGGCTCCTCACCTACTACGCAGCTTACCTCCTAGACAGGGGGGAGGAGGCTGTCCTTGAGGCTACAGCAGCCAAGCTCTATGCTACTGAGGTCATGGAGGAGGTCACGAAGACAGCAGTACAGGTGATGGGTGGAGACGGCTGGATGAAGTTCTATCCAGTAGAGCAGCTCTACCGTGACGCCAAGATATTCCCGATCATAGGTGGGACAAATGAGGTCATGAAGATCATACTCTTCAGGCAGGGGCTCAGAGCGCTGAGGGAGGAGCTCAAGCCTCCAGTGATGCTGATAGACCCAGAACTCAACGCTCCACTGCCGCACTTCAAGGTGAAACCAGCTGAGCCAGCTGAGCTCACAGAGGACAAGCTACTTGAGACGCTAGCAGAGTACTACAAGGCGAACCCAGGGCTATACGCTACGCTAGAGGAGCTGGCGCTCAGGCTTGGAGCTAAGCCAGAGGAAATAGCTAAGCTCGCCCTAGAGCTCGAGAAGAAGGGGCTAGCAAAGACCTACATAGACCCCAGGAGGAAAGCTGTCAAGATGGTCAGGCCAACATACAAGGGGCTCAAGAAGGCTAAGCCACTCGAGTACTACAAGTACATGCCAAGCTGGGTAGACCAGAGACTCATCTTCTAGCCCCCAATTTCTTAGATCAGCATGCTGCAGGCTCTATGCCTGCAGCATGCTGGTAAGTTGAGCTTAGTACTTTGGCTTAAGAAACTTTGCTGCTAGCCAGCTCTTCACCAGCGTTTTAAGAGGAGCTCCCCTGTTATGAGCTGATCTAGGTCTGTTGGGTACTTTGTGAGCACCTCGCATCCTCTCCTCTTCACTGGGACTGTGTCTGAGTGCCTGAATCCCTCTGTCTTCAGGTAGAGGCTGGCTCTACACTGACCACCATGTTCTTCTTGAGAAGGGTTCTGTAGCCTACTGCCAGATAGGGCTCCTCGAGTGTTGAAAGCCTATGCCATGCTCTGACCTATGTAGTACCTAGTCTCCGCCCTCTGGTATGCTGCGTGCCC
>QMWA01000130.1 GCA_003661385.1 Thermoproteota archaeon
CCAGCATCCTCGTCTCCAGCACGGTGAAGCCCCTGCTCTCAGCCTTCTCAGCCAGCTCCCTAGGCTCTCTGAGCCCCCACAGCCTAGCTCCACGCGAGTACTCCACAGCCTTCTGGTAGGCTAGCTCAGCAAGGGCCACCAGCTCCTCTGATGGCCTCTCAAACCTCAGCATGAACTTGTCAACTACAAGAAGCTTCCCACCAGCATCCAGAACCCTATAAGCTTCCTCCAGCGCTCCGTCAACAGAAGACTCCTCCATCTCATGGAACGTGAGCACAGCTACCACTGAGCCCACAGAGGAGGACCTAAATGGCAGGCTAGATGCGTCAGCACACACATAGTCTATGCCCCAGCTGCTGTGTGCTCTAGCTTCAGCAAGCCTCCCAGGATCCAGGTCAACGCCCAGGACATAGCACCCACAGACATCTCTCACAAGCCTCGCAGACCCACCAGAGCCACACCCCAAGTCAACAACTACAGGAGCACACACGCACCTAATGGCGGCAGCTAAAGCACCTTCAGCAGCCAAACCCAAGCCTAGAGACCCCGTGAACTGGAAGCCACGCAGCTAATAAGCCTTACGCAGCATGAAGCCCCTACACCCCTCAAAGCACCTCTCCATGCTTCTGCTCAAAGCCTGCTGACGTGGCAGAGCAAGCCTCTATCCCTGATATTATATAAGGAGTGCGAATATCCTACGATACTATACGCAGAAAATGTGCATTATGTTGAACACAATGCAATCATGTCTGGATAAAGTACATATCGAGCTGGAGCTGAGGGCTGGGGGAGCAGGATGCCCGCAGAGTGGGAGAGCCTAGACCTCAGCTCAATAGACCTCCTCCCGAAGAGCTACCTCACGATCAGGCACCCCAGGATGAGGAGGGTTCTGAGGATCCAAGCCACGATATGCGCTGCTGCAAGAGAGCACCTGAGCTCACTTGGCTTCGTGGAGCTGCTCCCCCCGATAATAGGGCCTGTGACCGACCCTGGGATCAGGGGGGCGAAGCAGGCTACAGTAGACTTCTATGGACGTGAGTACAAGGTGATGAGCAGCGCCATACTCTACAAGCAGATGGCCATAGCAGCCCTGGGGAAGGTGTACTTCCTGTCACCTAACATAAGGCTCGAGCCACCTGACTCAGCTAAGACAGGCAGGCACCTAGTCGAGTTCGTGCAGCTCGATGTAGAGCAGGCTAACGCCAGCTACTTCGATGCCATGGAGCTTGCTGAGGGGATCATAGCCCATGTGGTCAAGAGGGTCCTTGAGGAGCACGAGGAGGACCTGAAGGAGCTTGGGCGTGAGCTCAAGGAGCCCAGGAGGCCATTCAAGAAGATCACACACAAGGAGGCAGTAGACACCTTGAGGGAGCACGGGTTTGAGGCAAGCTACCAAGCTGAGATCCCATGGGAGGGTGAGAAGCTCCTATCAGAGCTCTTCGAAGACCCCTTCTTCATACACGACTACCCCAAGGAGGCTAGAGGCTTCTACGACCTAGAGGACCCTGAGAGGCCTGGAGTCCTAAGGGACTTCGACATGCTCTACCCAGAGGGCTATGGCGAGGGAGCCTCTGGCGCCGAGAGAGAGCACAGAGCTGAAAGGGTCATAGCCAGGATGAAGGCGACAGGGGAGAACCCAGCCAACTACGGCTGGTACATCGAGCTCCTGAAGGCAGGTGTGCCACCTAGCGCAGGCTTCGGAATCGGAGTGGAGAGGCTAACCAGGTACATCTGCGGCTTGAAGACGGTGTGGGAGGCCAGGCCATACCCCAAGGTAGCTGGAGTATACTCCCCGTGAGGAGTCCAGGTGCCCGCCAGCTTAACGGAAGCAGGCAGCTACTTGTAACCTTCAAGCTTATGCGAGAGCGTAGCTATGCCCAGCTTGAGCTACAGCAAGCCTTAAGAGCCACTAGGCTGCTGATTAAGAGGTGTCTGCTTGAAGCTAGCTAGCTTCATCGCCTCACAGGCTAGGCGCAAGCGTAGCAGAAGATGGAAGGCTGCTGCTCTCCTGCTTGGGCTAGCAGTCTACGGGCTGCTAATCCCCTTAGCTCTAGTCTACACGTCCCTCTACATCGACAGCACACTAGACATCAAGCTGCCCCTCCAGCCCCTTAACACAGCTCTAGCCATACCACTCCTAGCAGCAGGATTGCTCTTCATGCTGTGGTCAGCATGGGCGCAGTGGAGCATAGGCAAAGGCTCACCAGTGCCCATAGCTCCAACACAGAAGCTTGTGGTAACAGGACCCTACAGGTACTGCAGGAACCCCATGCTCCTAGGCACAGCCCTCTACTACCTAAGCCTAGCACTATTCACCAGCTCACCAACAGGAGCCATGCTGACAGCCCTCATAGCAGCTCTCCTAGCACTGTACGTGAAGCTCGTTGAAGAGAAGGAGCTTGAGCTGAGGTTCGGTGAAGAGTACCTGAGATACAAGAAGACCACACCATTCCTGATACCAAGCATGAAGCCAGGTAAACACAGTGTAAAGACACAGCAGAGCTCAAAGCCACCCGCAAATCAAGCAGCTAGCAGAAGCAGCTATGCCACCTAGCGCCAGCAGCCCCCCACGCAAAGTATACGCTAGGATGAGCTGCGCTACAGCTTCAGCAGCCCAGAAAGCCTGCGCGCGCCAAGCCCAGCACACAACAAGACAGCATCCTCTAAGCCGCTTCACTAGCGCAGTGAAACCCCCTACCCCCATGCTAAAGCAGTGCACGCAGAGGTGCACATGCAAAGCTAATAAGCAAAGGCAGTCACTAGAGCATGTAAGGGAGGTGATGAGGTGAAGAGCATAAGGGGGACGAAGACAGAGAAAAACCTCCTGATAGCCTTTGCAGGAGAATCCCAGGCGAGAAACCGCTACACTTACTTCGCTTCACAGGCGAGGAAAGAGGGATATGAGCAGATAGCTGCAATATTCCTTGAGACAGCTGAAAACGAGAAGGAGCATGCGAAAAGCCTGTTCAAGTTCCTTGAAGGCGGTGAAGTCGAGATCACCGCGACCTTCCCAGCAGGAGCAATCAGGACAACAAGAGAAAACCTCAAAGCAGCTGCAGCAGGCGAAAACTACGAGCACACAAAAATGTACCCAGAGTTCGCGAAAACAGCTGAAGAAGAAGGCTTCCCTGAGATAGCTGCAGTATTCAGAGCAATAGCAGTCGCAGAAAAACACCACGAAAAAAGGTTCCTCACCCTACTCGAAAACATCGAGAAAAACAGAGTCTTCAAAAGAGAAACCCCAGTAAAGTGGAAGTGCAGAAACTGCGGATACGTACACGAAGGCACAGAGCCACCAGAAAAGTGCCCAGCATGCGCCCACCCCAAAGCATACTTCGAGCTACTAGCAGAAAACTACTAGAACAAAAGAAGAAATCAAGACTCCACACCCACTATACAAGATAGGCAGCTACATCATGCTCCTAAACTAAGAGCACAAAACTCACATCTAAGCTAACGACTACTTATTAGTAGCACTACTACACGCAGCAAAGCAGGAACTAAGAGAATGCCTCCAGGTAAGCACGAGATACAGCCAGCAGCAGCGGCAAGCACATCCCCAGCACAAGCAGCACACCCAAACACTTATCTAAGACTCAAGAGATAGTAGAGGGGCTTAACTTGGTTGAAGTGCTACCAACTCTACTCGACATAGCAGTCAAAGAAGCCATAGAAAGAATCTTAGCCAAAGTAAGAGAGGGGAAAAAGCTAACAGACGCAGAAATAACCTTGCTGCTAGTAGGAGAGCTAGCAAGAAGAATAACAAGCCTAGAAAAAAGAGTAGAAGAAGTAAAAACAGACCTATCAGAGAAAATAAAAGACACCAGAGAATCAATAAGCACAAAAATAACAGCGCTAGAGAAAAGAATAGAGTCGCTAGAGAAGAGGATGGAAAGCCTAGAGCACGAAAACAGGCAGCTAAGAGCAGAAGTATCATCAATAAAATCAGACATAATAACCCTACTAAAACAAGAGCTAGAAAAGAGATGTAATGAAGGCAGCTAGCAAGCTGCAGCTGAAAGCATCATGCTCATGTAGCCTCCACTAGAGTGAGATAAAGGTGGTGTAGTTAGCTAGCTATGCAGCATGAGCTATATTTATTAGATGTGCTGTCAGCTTGCTAGTGGTGTGCTCTTGGCTAAGAGCAGGAGGCTCTCGACTGGCTTTCAACGGCTCATGAGGACCTTGAGGTTGCTGAGGAGAACTTTGAAAGAGAAAGGCATCCTGCTGCAGTCTATCAGGCTGAGCTCTCAGCTCAGAAGGCTATCAAGGCCCTGATCTCTGCGTTAGGATTCGAGCCAGGTAAGACACATCATCCGACGCTGGTCTTGAGAGCATTGGTCAGAGGAGGCCTAGTTAACTTAAATGAGGATGCCATGAGAGCTATAGAGGAGGCAGTAAGCTACGCCATGGTGCTATAGGACCAGGGAGCTACACTAAAGTATGGGTGGGAGACTGTAGACAGGATAATAAAGCCATCAGAGATATATACGAGGGAGACAGCTAGAGCTCTACTGGAGAACGCTAAGAGAGTTTATGAGCTTGTAGCTGAAGTCATGGAGGAGATTGATTGCTGAACTTACCTGAGCTCAAAGGGAAGTACAGAGAGCACCTGGAGAACTTCATAAGGAACGTGCTAAAGAGGCCTGATGTAGTCGGGATACTGCTCTTCGGTTCAGCAGCAAAGGGCAGAGAGAAGCCATACCCACAGAGCGACATCGATGTGCTAGTCATAGCAGAAAACCTCCACAGCAACCCAGCCAAACGCAAGCTAGAGCTCATAGGCTACAAGAAGGAGGCTGAAGCAGTAGAGGACATATGGCTGACACCAGAAGAGCTCCTAAACGGAGTAGAAGGAGGATGGGGCACGCTACTAGACGCCATATCAGATGGCAAGGTAATCTACGACAAGACAGGCATATTCAAGCAGGAAAAGAGATCATAGCCAGAAAACACCGCAGAATAGGCAGAATATGGCAGCTACACGCCAAATCAACAAAACACAGCACGAAGACAGCACAAAGAAATCACCATAGCACCATGAGCTTACAGCATACAAGCTGCTTCCAAGCCTACCAAAGCCTCAGACACGCCTCCCAAGATGGCGGACACCTCTCAGTGCACTTATGCTCACCCTTTTAAGCTCCACTAGCTACAGTAGCATGATACCATGATCCAGAGGATAACTCTAAGAGGCTTTAAAGG
>QMWA01000131.1 GCA_003661385.1 Thermoproteota archaeon
AGAAAGGCGAGTTCCAGTAGACTGGAGCAGCCCCTATCGAGGTCAGGTAAGCTGAAACAGCCTGGAAGACCCTCTGCCTCACATACTCTGGCTTGCTCCAGTCCTCGCTCCTCCAGGTCCTCACGGTGATGTTAGCTAGCTCACTCCACCTCCTAGCCTTGAGGAGCTTCAGCACATACCCGGCTTCCCTGGCGAACACGTCCCTGTACTCCAGGGCTGGAGCAGTGCTCCCAGTCCTAAGGTTGAACCTGGCAAGCTGGTACCTCACCCTATACCTTATGGTCCAGTTCGAGTACATGTCAACGTGCCAGAAGTCCACCAGCTCTAGGCCTGAGCTAGCAGCCCAAGGCTGCCCCCACGCCAGCTGCCCTAGCAGGAAGAAAATGAGAGGGGGGATGAGAGCCCTGTGCAGCCTTGTGCAGCCTGCAGCCCTGTGAAGCCTCATGCTACCCTCCTCTCCAGCAGAACCTCTCCTCGACCCTCGGAGCCCAGCGCCACTGCACCCTGTAGAGCTTCACCACCACCCTGTAAGCCGTCACCCTCCAGGTGACCTGCTTCCTCACGATCTTAAGCCACCTGTGCACTATGGTCCTGTGCACGTAGACGTCCTTGATGTACTTGACAACGAACTTCTTTATCTTGGGGTCGTAGTACCTCTTGACCGTCAACCTAGCCTCAACCCAGGTCTCCACTGTCCTGCCTAGGTACTTGCGTGCCACCTTGAACTTGACCTCCTTCACTCTCCTGACCCATGTGCGGGTCTGCTCACCAAGGTAGACGACCTTCCTTGTGAGCCTGTAGCTCACGAGCTTCTTCAACCCGTACCTGAGGGGCCAGCCTTCCCTCACCCACTTTTCTCCGCTCAGCTTGGTTCCGTAGCGCCTGAGGAGCGTGAGCTTGGGCTGCTGGAGCCACACCCCTGTGAGCTTGAACTTTATGTCCGCTTTCGCTGTCTTGGAGCCGTACACGTACTCCTGGCCTCCAGTGCTGTCCTCCCAGCCCTCTGGGAGCTTCCATACGAGGCCTGTGACCCTGAAGGTGAGCTTGTGCAGCCCCTGGCTCACGTCGCCCAGGTAGACCTCGTAGGCCCCGTCTACTGAGCCCTGCTTCCTGGCCTCCACGTGGCCTTCCCTGGCCTGCTCGTCCACCCAGCCCTCAGCCACGTACTCCGCCACCTTCCTCTCCTCAGGCCAGCCGAACCCCAGGGCGTAGTATGTGAGGGTGAGCTTGATGTGCTTCCTGCTTCCCTGCGTCCACCTCTCGACACACTGCTTGGCGTAGATGTGGAGCACAGGGTACCCGTCCAGGTAGACGTCTACGCGCCTGGCGTATGGTGGCTTCCTCCCAGCGTCAACGCCCTCGACCTCAAGCCTAAGGGTCACGTTGTACATGGGTGAGGGAGCCTCAAGCAGCCACTCCTCGACCCCATAGCACCTAGCTGACAGCTCAGTGAGGTTCTCTGTAGGCGAGGGGGGAGTAGGCGGGGTCAAGGTCACACGCCTAGTCCTGGCAACAGTGCTCTCCAGCGTCCGCACCACCACAGCAGTCTGAGTAGCCCAAGCAGTGCGCTCAGCAACCCTAGTCCAACGCCTAGTCACAGACACAGTGATGGTAGGGGTGGTCGGAGGAGGTGGAGTAGTGGTTGGGGTAAGCCACTCCTCTGGTAGGCTGCTTCCATCTGTCTTAGCTACCATCACCTGCCTCCAGGTTCTGCCGCAGCTGTCCCTCTTCTCGACGACTATGCGCCACCAGCAGCCTGGGAGCTTCCTCGAGGAAACCGCCCGAACGCTGACCACAGGGCAGCCTCCTGGAGGAGGAGGCTGCAGGTAGTACCTGGGTGTAAAGGGTGATATTTGCTGCGGATTGACTACATCTTGCATGTCTGGCTCTATCTGTGGTGTGCTGTCTCTGGGAGTGAGGCTCGTGGGGTCTTGTGCTGCTGGCTGTGCTGGGAGGCACAGTGCTGCCAGCAGCGCTAGGAGCACTAGCGCACCTGCTATGCGTGTTACATGCATGTGCTTCATCCGCTCACCTCCACCTGGCCTTGTGGGCTGGCTTCCCCTGCCAGCTGCCCTGGCAGCCTCTCCCAGATGGCTAGGGCTGAGTCAGATAGGGTGGAGCCCTCTGGACAGGCTTGGAGCATGCTCGACTCCAGCTCAGGTGGCACACGCCACAGGACCCTGACCTCCTTCACCTCTCCTTCACCTAGGAAGGTTGAGGCTGTCTGCTGGTATCTGAAGCCGTCCACCTCGATCCACACCGCGCTGGGGTCGGCTTGGATCAGGGCGCTGCAGCCTGAGCCGAGGTTCTGGAGCACGTAGCCCACTAGCACATACGCCTCGACCCTGCTGGGCAGCTTGACTACTATGGTGTCGGCTGCAAGCTCGTATGTCCAGTTCGCCCAGGCTGGCGTCAAGGAGACCTCCAGGGGCCTCTCGGGGGTCCCTGAGCCTGAAGCCTGCAGGGTGTTTTGGAGGAAGCTCCTCCCGCACCAGACCCTGTACGCTAGGGCTATGGTCCTGGCTGGCCCTGTGGCCCTGAGCTCGAGGACCTCTAGCCACAGCCCCCTCTCCCTGAGGGTCTGGTTTACAGCGTGGCACGCCTGCCAGAGCGTGGCCTCGGCCTCAGCCACAGGCCCTGAGGCCTGGGCAGCCTGCTCAACTGCCTGCCTGAGCTGCAGCGTCACGTCCCTGAACGCCTGGTACAGGGCTATGTCCACCCTGGGCTGTGGCACCATGAGGTAGAGGACTGTGGCTGCTATCGCAAGGGCTGCCAGGAAGCCTGCTGCAAGCACCATGCCATAGCCCCTACGCCTGCGCAAGTGCATCACCCCTCACCCTCCTCTACCAGGAGGACCTCTCCGCTGGCTGACACGTAGGCCACGAGGTACGGGTGCGCTGGGACGCTGGGGTAGTGGGCTTCTAGCTCGCTTAGGCTCCATGAGTCCCAGAAGACCTGCCAGACCGTGGGAGGCCAGCTGACATCAGGGTAGGCTTCTTTAAGGGCCTCCAGCTCGCTTGAGTTCAGGAGCTGGGGGAAGCACTCTCCACTAGGGTGCTGTGAAGTAAACTCCCTTACTCTCGGATCCTGGAGGCTAGCTAGGATTGCCTCCCAGCCCGTGTCAACCTCCCCAGAGACGAGCTTGAGCGGCTTGGGCTCGGGGGTGAGCTTGCCTGCTAAGCCTCCTGCAAGCGAGCCTAAGGCCACTGCCCCGGCAGCTAGCAGGGTAGCCAGCCCAACCACACGCCTATCCATTACACCACCCAGCTGGGCGCCCCACGCTGGGGCTCTGCCCTCCAGGCGGCTTCAGCCTGGGCTGGGGCTAGGGGGTCCAGCCTGCTTCAGCATGTACGCCAGCTGGCCCGCTTACCTCAATAAAGTGGGGTGCAGCTGGGTCTACTGGCTGGAAGCTGAGCTGGGCTAGCTCTCCTGGCTGGAGCTCCTGGAGCTGAAGCTCACCTCTGGGCTCTCCGTCGACTAGCACATGCCATCTGCCAGCTGGTATGGTGTCTGGGCCGAGGTTCCTGACTGAGAGCTGGCCTCCTGGGTCAAAGGCCACAACCTCTAGCCTGGCAGCCACCCTTAAGGCTTTTTTAGCTGTCTTGGAGGTCATTAGCCTAGTAGGCTGGCTCAAAGCCAGTGCTAAAGCCACACTCAGGAGCATCAGGGCCACCACTGTAGTAGTGGTCTGTAGGCCAGCTCTCCTGCCAGCCAAGCAGCCACCCTACGAGCCTCTCCAACCTCTAGCTAGCAGAGCTAGAGCTACGCTCGTAGCTGCAGGCTTGAGTTTGACGTAGGGCCCTTGCGCGCGCTTCACGGGCTGTAGACGTACTGTGCTGTTGCGCCAGCTGGCCCACTGACCTCTATCACGTATGTCATGCCCTCCTGGAACGTGAATGTCCCTGGGCTCAGGGCCAGGGTCTCTCCTGGGTCTAGCTCGCCTGCGTTGGTGACCTGATTCACCACCTGCCCGTCGACAACAACCTCCCAGTTCCCGTCAGGTATCACCGTAGTTCCAGTGTTCTTCACTATGATGTTCCCACTTGAGTCCAAGCCTATGACCTCCACCTGAGCTGCGCTAGCTACGCCAGCCATCTTCCTCCCAGCGAGCCTTATCTGCCCCCTCAAAACACCGTAGGCTAGCAGAGCTCCAGCTACACCCACCACCATCAAAACCACAGTCACAACCAGAGTACTAATCCCCCTTCTCTCCACACCTCCCGCCTTCAACTCTCCTATAGATGTAAACATATTTACAAGCAGAAAGTTAGAAGCTACCAGCCAATAGCTCAACAGGAGCCACCAGATCACAAGCTGCCGCCAGCACCATAACCACCAGACACCAGCATACAAGCAGGACACAGCCTCCAACAGGGCCAGGCTTAGCTCACTGAAGCTAGCTAAACCACAGGACCAGAGGCTCCGCGCGGGGCATCTCTGACCAGTTTAGCTCTAGCGCCTGGAGGTAGCATCTTGCAAATAGTTTAAGAAATCCTGCTGCTAGGGTGTAGCATGCCGAGGTCCAAGCCTGAAGGCAGCATGCTGACAGGTGTGCTAGTAGGCTTTATAGCGATGCTAGCTTTAAGCTGGTGGCTACCCATAATAGGAGACCTCATAGCCGGGTTCCTAGCAGGCTACATAGCAAAAGGCTCCCCAATGAGAGGAGCTCTAGCAGGGTTCCTAGCAGGAGTCCTCGGAGCCATAATCCTAGCTATACTAGCGACAACAGTAGGCCTAGCACTAGCTGGCATAGTAGGCGGGATCCTAGGAGCAGCAGCAGGCATAGCAGCCATCATACTAAGCGTGAAGGGTGCACTACTAGGAGCAGTAGGAGGAGCAATAGGAGCTCTAGTAGCACACCGCTAGCTACAGCCCTAGATAGGCACAACCTCCGAAGACATAACCCTGCTGACATTTGGGAGAAATAGCCGGCTGAGCTGAAACAGTCTTACCTAGGAAAACTTTTTAACTGCGGAGCCCTCACAAGTATTCATGGAGAGATGCTGCTATTGCGGAAAACCCTTCGCAGAATTCTACGATAGCATATGGGAAGGAGACCCATATGCTGAAAAATACTATCAAATCGTCAACAGGTTTATAGAGAAGTACAACCCTACTGCTAGGAAAATTCTAGAGCTAGCTGTTGGAACAGGAAACGTAATAGGCA
>QMWA01000132.1 GCA_003661385.1 Thermoproteota archaeon
CATGTCTGCTTTCCTGGCTTGTGCCAGGTATTCTTCCATGGTTTCAGCTGGCTTGATGCCTGACATGTAGCTTGGGCCCAAGCTTATGGCTGTCCTGCACCTCCACTTCCTGAGCTTAGCGTACTTGAATACCTTGCCCCCTATCTCAGCTTCAGCAGCATCCTGCTCTGGTATGGCTTTAGCTGGGCATGCTGCTACACAGGCTTTGCACTCGCCTGGGTTACATAGCTTTCTGCCAGAGTACATGGGGTCTGGCTCTATGCTAGCTGAGGTGATGACTGTGGTAAGCCTCTGCCTAGGGCCGTACTCTGGCGTCAGGAGAAGGCCGCTCCACCCTAGCTCCCCTAGGCCAGCTGCCACAGCAGCGTGCCTATGTGACATCGCCCCAGAGAACTTGCTCCACTCTGATGGCCAGCTAGCTGGTATTGGGAGGGCTTTGAACCCCAGGCCCTCGAGCATCCTGGTGACTCCTAGAGCTATCCTGTCTAAGGTGCTGTTCAGCTCTCTGTAGCCGAACAGCAGGTATGGGAGGTGGTAGCGTACCTCTCCCAGCTTATGAGCTCTTATGCTGGCTTCTATGACGGCCTCTGGGATCTTGACTGCTATGGATATGACCGCCCTGGCCTCCCTCATGACATCCATGGGTCTGTAGCCTTCTGGGGCTCCTGATAGCCTTGAGGCTGGAGCGAAGCCCACGAGGTCAGCTCCAAGCGACTTAGCTAGGCGGGTAACCTCCTCTTTCAGCCCCATGCATGGCCAGAGAGCTCCCTTATAAAAAGGGTTCACGTGCGCTGAGGGGCAGAGTGAGCACCTGACCTCACATACCCCTGTAGTAGCGCTAGCAGAGTGAGGAATGCTGCTGCATAAGGAGCTGTTAGAAGCCATGGTGCTCTAGGGCTTCCTGTCATGTCCCATATCAGGCCTCCTATGAGTGGTGATAGGCCCCAGCCTACCCCTGAGGCTAGGATGTAGGTTCCTAGGAACGTAGCTCTCTCAGCTTCTGGGGCTAAGTTTGCTGCTAAAGCCTCCATTGATGGGAAGAACAGGTTCTCTCCTATTGTCATAGCCACCATGCATGCTGCTAGCTGCTGGAAGCTGCTTGAGAACCTATCCCACATACCCCAGCGGCCATGACAGCGACGCCTAGAGCTGATGCTGTAGCCAGAGAGGCTCTCCTAGCTGCTATTGAAGTCGGTAGCTGAAGAGCTACCACGGTAGCACCTGATATCGAGAACAGCAGGCCAACCTCAAGCTCACTTAGCCCATACTCCCTCCCGTAGATTGGGAGCAGAGTGTATATCTGAGAGTAGAATAGAAGTGTGAAGAGCGAGGACAAGCATAGGCAGCTGAAGCCCTTGGACAGGAAGCCTCTCAGGGAGTATAAGCTTGGAGGAGGGAGCCCGCTTCCTCTTGTCTCAGGGACTAAGGCAGCTAGCATGGCCACGCCTACAGCAGAGAGCGCAGCTAAGGACAATAGAAGGGCTGTGAAACCTCCGCCAGAGCTTAAGTATGCTCCCCCTATAGCTGGAGCAGCAACCCACACTGCATTCCCCAGAATCCTCCTCACACCAAAGGCTAAGCTCCTCTTCTCCTCCTCAACCAGGTCAGCTATGACAGCAGAGCTGGCAGCACCTGGATGGAGGCTAGTAGAGAGCATAAAGCTACCAAGGCTACCAGCTGACGGTAGCTGTAGACCCAGATTAAGGCTAGAGGCTCAGCTACAGAGGAAAGCCAGCTAGCTAGTATAACCCTCTTCCTCCCAAGCTTGTCTGCAAGCCACCCAGATGGTATGCTCATCACATTCCATATGCCTCCACTTAAGGTGAAGAGCAGAGATACAGCTGACATGGAGAGGTTAAAGCGTTCCTTGAAGTAAACTGGGTAGAAGGGTGAGAGCATGTCCTCTGCTGCAGCCACCACAGTGGAGCTGGCCATGTACGCCCAGAAGGACTTGCTAAAGGAAGCCTCTGAGAGAACCTTCCTAGCTGACGCCTTCAAGGCAAGCGCTAAGTGGCACGTGCTCCAGCGCTTATATCCGTTAGCTGAGCTTAGCTCACACTATGTGCCATCCGCTAGCTGCCTAGCTCACTTAGCTCTGCCACAGTAAGCCAGCATGTGCCAGTCAGGTTCACGTGCGCCCCATCAGGTAGCCAGCTTGGGACTGACATCTCTGGGGTCCTTGCCCAGAAGAGGTGTGTGCCATTCCAGTGTAGGACGTAGAGGAAGGGTGTTTAGGTCCAGGTAGCTCCTAGCTCCTCAATGTACACTGTAGCTCCCCTCACTCTAAGGCTGAACACAAGGCTTATGCAGCTAGCATCTGGGCAGGCCTTCGCAACCTCGGCCTCAAGCGTGGTAGGCTCTCCATCACCTGCCTGGTCAGCGGGCTAGGAGAGCGCTGCAGCATAGCATGCTGCATTCAGCTAGGCAGCATCCACGCTAGGGGACTCAGGCACTAGCTTCGCTGGGGATGGGAGCTATGGTATTACCTCAGATATGCTGACCAAGACTATGTGCCTGATTGCTGGTGTGACCCTGACCACAGCTGGGTGAGCAGCTAGCTTGGGTATGCTTGCTAGAGAGGCCTTCCCGATGACTACGGCCTCTGCTGACAGCATAGGGTGTAGGCCTAGCCTGCTGAGCTGGGTGATGAGCTCTGGCGTGGCAGACTGAGCTAGCTCAGCAGCTACTAGAAGGTAGGTCTCCCACACTCCTTCTCGCATGTAGAGGTCTACAGCAGCTCTAGTCTCTACTCTGGTGTGGCCTGCTATGATCACATAAACCAGCACATCGTCTACAACCTCAACTATCCAGTACCCCAAGCCCCCTGGCTTCATAAGCTCCCTTAAAGCGTCTGTAGGGAGGTAGGTGGAGGACAGGCGGCCTACACCCTCATAGGCTAGAGGCCCTCCCAGGATCATGACGACATCAACCTTCGTGAGGCGAGCTAGCTCAGGGTAGAGCTCAGCCGATGCTATAGTCACGTTCCAGTAGCCTATATCCTCCAATAACTCCTTTAAGTGGATGGCAGCATCCATGTCAACCGAGTTTGAGACTATAAGCAGCCTGATGCCCACCTCACCCTGTAAGCTAGCTGCTGAGGTTGAGGTTGAGAGCATGAGAACAGCTAAGGCTATGTGAGCTGCCTTGAGCTGCATGTATATTCTAGGCAGGTGTTAGATGTCAAGGTTACCATGCATTTGACGGAGCGTAGAGCGGCTTCTGTCAAAGTGGCTTCAGCTTAAGGGTAGCTGACTGCCACGCCCTTGAGCATGCGAGCTACGCAGCAAGCTAGCTGCTCAGTTCAAGCTTGATCTGCCATCTAGCTGACGTAAGCTATAGCAAGCCCTATGCCTGGTGATTCCACGACACCGCCATCTGGTAGCGTATAGCTATGGGATGCTGCTTGCAGGAGGCGAGCTAAGCTGGGAGGGCTGCCAGGTATAAGCTCACTTAACAGCTCCAGCTGCCTGAAAGATGGCTTCCACTTCGCTTAGAGAGCTGGCTGCAGCCGAGAGCGTGACCTGAGAGAAGCATTTATCTTAAGCTGCTGCACTACTGCTGTATGCTAAGTGAGAGGGAGCTTGTGAGGTATGGCAGGCAGCTTCTGGTCTCTAAGCTGGGTAAGGATGGGCAGCTTAAGCTTAAGAGGGCTAGAGTGGCTGTAATCGGGGTTGGAGGGCTAGGGTGTACTTCCTCCCTTTACCTTGCCTTAGCTGGGGTAGGGAAGCTGCTGATAGTGGACTCTGATAGAGTTGAGCTAAGCAACTTGAACAGGCAGATCCTCCACTGGACTAAGGACATAGGGAGGCTTAAAGTGGAGTCTGCTGCAGAGAAGCTCAGGGAAGTTAACCCAGAGATCGAGGTGGAGGCTGTCGCAGCTAGGGTTACAGAGGAGAATGCCCACGAGCTCATTAAGGAAGCTGACCTGGTGGTAGACGGGCTTGACAACTTCAAGACGAGGTTTCTGGTGAACGATGCATGCGTGGAGCAGGGTAAGCCGTTTGTGCACGCTGCAGTCCATGGGCTTGAGGGCAGGCTCATGACCATACTGCCAGGTGAGTCCCCCTGCTTGAGGTGCTTGCTCCCAGCTGAGCCACCTGAAGTCAAGCCTATACCTGTCCTCGGGGCTACAGCTGGCGTCATGGGGTGCCTTGAGGCTATGGAGGCGGTTAAGGTCATAGCTGGAGTTGGGAAGCCAGCTGTAGGCAGGCTGATCGTGGTGGATGGGCTGGCCATGGCAGTAGAGGAGGTTAGAGTAGAGAGGAGACCAGACTGCCCAGCATGCTCAAGGAGGCAGCAACCTTAAAAATGCATGTGTAGGAGTGTAGCTTGGCCTATGATGAGAATTCCTTCACCTGAAGAGTGAAGGTAGATGGGCGGGCTGAGGCCGCTAGCCCGCCTAGAGGAGCTGGAGAGGATAAGGGCTAGTGTATGAGCTCCAAGCTGGGTGAAGCCGGTGGGACTGAGCTCCTGGAGATGAGCTCAGTGGTTAGGTGAAGGAGCCTCAGCTAGATGCTCTTGAACCTCTGCACACACCCCTCCTTGCTCTCAGCCGCCTTATCAGCTTGATATCCTCCTCAGCGAACTCAGCTTTAAGCGAGGTCACTAGCCTATCTAGCTCCTCAGCTAACTCAGCGAAGACCCTAGCTGCCCTGCTCACCTCCCAGCTCAAGCTCTCACCTCTCATAATATACCTCCAGGCTGCATTATTAAGGCTTCCCTAAGCTAGCTGATCACTGAAGCTGGAAAAATTGGGTGAAGCAGATGGCTAAAGAGCTTTAGCTCTCTTCTCGGTTATCCTTATGAAGTTGCCGCTTCCAGTCCTCCTGACCTCGACCAGCTGAAGAGAGACTTCTTGGCTTCCTCTATGAGCCTGTCAGTGTACTCTAGCACCTGCTTGAGCTGTGAGCTCTTTATCCCAGATACATACTCCCTTACCCTATAATACTCTTCTATCAGCTTCTCAGCTAAGCCACCCTGCCCTGCCGTATGGGGGAGCAGCCGGACTGCAGCTACTACAAGCAGTACAGCAATAGAGTACAGCAATAGCAGCCCTGAAAGCCTTCCTCAAACTGCCACCAGCAAGACCCCCAGGGCAAGCTGCTTAATAGGGATTCGTGGAACAAGCTGAAACAGGGTGGAACAGCAGGTAAGAAAGG
>QMWA01000133.1 GCA_003661385.1 Thermoproteota archaeon
GGCCAATCCTCTCATAGCCTCCCCAGGCTACCTCACTTTAAAAGACTTGCATGCAGAATGCTATCCTTCTCGGCCTTCACCTTACCAGCTAGCTCTAGCATAGCTTAGTTAGGTGTGGGGAGCAGAGTTCATTGATGTTGGGGGTAAGCTCATAAACTAGTTGCATGTTGGTACTGTGACTCCCAGCTATTTTTATATACTTTGATACTTGGAGTACTATGATGTGGGCTAGTGATGTTCTTAGTTTGCTGAATCCCTGGTGGGAGGGGGGGCGTAGCCCTACTGTTGAGGAGTGGGAGGATAAGGAGGTTAGGTGGAGGCCTAGCTGGCTTAGGCAGTTGAGTTTGGAGCCCTTCTCTCTTAACATAGTGGTGGGGCCTAGGCTTGTTGGCAAGACTACAGGGCTCCACCTTCTGGTGGAGGAGCAGCTTTCTGCTAGGGATCCTCTCTCCATTCTATACTTGAACTTGGATCTTGCTTTCAGCTTGGAGGCGTTTAAGTCGCTTATAGACGCCTACCTTAGGATGAGGGAGGCTAGAGGGATAGGGAGCAGCCTGATTATACTCGATGAGGTAACTAGCATCCAGGGGTGGTGGAGGCTTGTGAAGGGGTATGTGGATGCTGGTGTATTCAGAAGGGATGTGCTGATTCTTACAGGCTCATCTTCTCTGAGGCTGAAGGGTGAGGTTGAGCTTTTCCCTGGGAGGATGGGTAGGGGAAGGGAGGTAACTGTCTACCCTCTCTCATTCAGAGAGTACCTGGCTGTGAGGGGGATTGAGGTTGAGGCTTCTGGAAGCCTTGAGGATGCTGATGTTCTTCTCCCGCAGGCTGGGAGGATAAGGGGGCTGTTTGAGGAGTATATGGAGACTGGAGGCTTCCCTCTCTCAGTGAACAGGGACCCTAGGGCAGTGGAGTACTTCATAAGGTCGCTAGAGGGGGAGGTGCTTAGAGTTGGCAGAAGCCTCGACTTAGCTAGAGGGGTGCTCTCCAGCATCCTAAGGGCAGCTCCCTCCCCAGTCTCCTTCAACTCCATAGCCTCAAGCCTATCCATATCCCACAGGACTGTCAGAGAATACGTTGAGCTGTTGTCAGGCTTAATGGTCTTAGGCCAAGCCCTCCACTTGGACAAGACCCCTAAGTTCAGGAGGGAGAGGAAGTTCTTTCTAAGAGACCCATTCCTAGCCAGAGCCATATCGATGTGGACGGCAACAGAGATCTTAGAGCCGGCCCTCTACGAGTGGGTTGTCCAAGAACACCTCCTCAGGAAGTTTGGAGCCGTCTACTACCAGAGAGACTCCTATGAGATAGATGTACTAGCAGACGACCTTAGAATTGAGGTGAAAGCCGGCAAACCTCGCAGAAGATATCCTAAGAGGGTTAAGGTACTAGATAAAGAGAACCTCCCTCTATTCCTAGCTCTCATCTAGCCTGCTGGTGGAGGCCTGTCTGAAGAGCTCTGCAGCTGCACGCACATGGTACTGTAGTGGAGGCTCTTAGGCTGGAGGGGCTGAGTGGAAGGCTGTAAGCCCATGTACCCTTTGAGCTGCAGCTAGCTGCTCACTTGCCTAGCATAGTAGACTGGCTATTGCTCTAGCTGCAGCTAGCAGGTGAAGAATGAGGTAAGGTGCTCGCTACCTGGATGCTAGCTGTACTCCACTTCCCTCCACTCTCCTCTCTCTAGCTTCAGAATTTTTAGGCCTGCTTCAGCTACCCTCTTGAGGAAGTCTTCAGCTGGGATTGCTGCTTCAGGTGGATGTACTCCAGGCTCATCTAGCTCACGTGAAGCGAGCATCATGGCTCCTAGTGCAGCTGGTATGGAGGTGAGCCTCCACATCCTATCGACCATCCCATAGGTCAAGGTCACCTCCTCTCCTTTGAGCTCTCCTGAGACATCTACTCTCAGGCCGCTTGCCTGGACTCCTCCAGCTCTGAACAGGTCTTCTATGCTGTGTATTATCTTGGAGAGCTTCCTCTTCCTCCCAGGTGTCTTCGTGAGCCCAAGCTTGACAAAAAGGGCTACAAGGGAGTTCTGCCACTCTGGTACTAGGGCTCCCTTCAGTGTGACCCTCTCCACCTTGAGGTGCTTTGGTATTGTGACTGGCTCAGGGTGCCCTGTATAGAATACTTTAACTTCTCCGAATGGCTTTGGGAAGAGCTTAGGTTCCTTTCCGCTTCCAGCCTCAACCTCCTTGAGTTCGCCGTCGAGGTACATTGGGACCTTGCCTGTGCATGCGTGGAATACGTGCATAACTACGGCAAGCCCCTTGGAGTCTGCTGCTGAGCCAACCCAGCTTATGTCGATGCTCCTACAGCTGTCAAGCTCCCTATGCCCTTTGGCAGCGAGGAGGTTGCTCAGCCCTGGGGTCCAGCCTAAGCCTGTGATGCAGGTGACACCAGCCTTGGCGGCCTCGCTGCTGAGCTCAAGTGAGGCCATGGCTCCATCATAGTCATCGCATATGTCAACCAAGGGGACTCCAGATTTGATAGCAGCTTCAACAACAGGCCTAGCAAGCTCGTAGAATGGCCCTATGGCGCCTACAGCAGAGTCGACCCTCTCCTTCCTCAAGGCTTCAGCTAGCTCACTAGGCTTGCTGGCATCAGCCTTAACACACCTCACCTTCCCCCTGAGCTCACCAAGCTCGCCTAAGGGGGCTCTCTCAGGCCTCAAGTCGAAGACCACGACCTCCTCAACCCTCTCCTGCCCAGCTAGAAACCTCACAGCACCAAAACCCATGTCACCAGCTCCACCAAGAACCCCCACCCTCATGTCAGGCACCACATGTAACACCCACTGCACTTTAAAGAAGATGCCTACAGCGTGCCTGGCGCGCAGTAGGGCACTACACTCCCAGAGCGAGCCTACAGTAGCAGATGAAGCCATCCAATAAAGCCAGCTACAGCCCCGCTGAAGAGCCTATCTACCTCAATGGGCATGGAAGCTTGTGACATGATGTGAGCCTAATTGAAGCCCTGCTTAAGGAGCTCGACGAGAAACCAGAGTTGGCGTCAAAGCTCTGGAGAGCGCTGCTAGAGGCCAAAATGAAGGCGGAGGCCGCTGAAGAGAGCGGAAGCAGGCAGCGAGGCAGAGAGGAGGAGCCTGAGAGCGACAGCAGCACAGCCACACGCTCACCACACAGTGGGATGCCAGCTACAGCCTCCACCCAAGCCTAGACAGCCTTGAGCAGCTCCCGACAGCCGGCAGCCAAATGCAATCTGCATGCAAGTGAGCTTGCTCCCTCAGTTGCACAGCCAATGGCAAGCTACTGGAGCTAGAGGCTCTGTGAAGTCTACAGCAGCAAATGATTATGGTGATAGAAGCAAGCTGATGCAGCTCAGCACTATGGATGCTGCAGAGAGCACAACTGCAATTGCCAGCCACTTGCTCAGGGATGCAAGCTTCCTGCTTGTCTTCAAGCTGAGCTCGCTCAGCTTAGCAGCCTCCATCGAGCTATCTGCCTCCGAGATCACCCTCACTGCTTCAGGAGGGTATCGAGCTGAGAGCTTCAAGTACCTCCCTTCACCTCCACCTCCAGCTGCAGCAGCAACTTTCCTACACACGTCATCGTACGTTACCAAGTTGAACCTCCCGCCATCGAGCGTAAAAGGCTTGACATAGCTCCTGACATCAACCCCACGCAGCTTCTCGATAACAAGCTCCCTGACAACCTGTGAACCCACCCTCCTCTTCAACAGGACAATGATGCCATCAACCATGTAGTCTAGGGGAGACTCTCCAACACTCTCACTCACAAGCACCATGTGAGCTCCAGCCTCACATGCCATATTGATCAAAGAAGACTCCAAGCTGCTTCCAGCACCCACGCTAGCCTTAAGAGCCTCAATGCTGTCTACAACAATGTAGATAGGCCTATCTGCTGCAGCAATCCTGCTATGAAGCACCTGAAGGAAGGCAGGTTGATCAAAGTACTTAAACTGCAGCTCGCCACTAACTCCACTAAAGGTGGACAGCTTAGTGGCATCAAGGACACTACTCCTCTCCACAGCCTCCTTCAGCCAGGGAAACTGAGCAAAAAGCTTGTCAGGAGACACTCTAGCTGACAGGTAGACTCCACACCCTCCTCCACCAAACTCCCTCAGAATCTCAAGAGCAAGAGTAGTCTTACCAGTGCCAGGAGCACCCTTAATCAGAAGAGAGAAGCTTCCAGGAAGGCTAAAGGCATCATAAAGCTCCTCTGGCAGGCGCCTACCCAGCTTCCAGCTCTCCGCCGGGGGGGGGGTGCCGAGGCCATAAGAACCTCCTAAGGCTCAGATACAGCCCCCAGGATATAAACTTTACTAACAATCTCTCATGTGTACAGAGCAGCTAAGCAGCTACCTAAAGCGAAGCTGAAGCTGAGACGACCCCACAGCAATGCCAGCAGCCTCCAGCCAGAAAGCTAAGATAGCATACAGCACCAAACCCACCTGGCATCAACAAGCATAGCAGCACAGCTACCTCAGCTAGTGAAGACCAGAGCTCCAAGTAGTATGCTCAGAGAAATGAAGCAAAGGACGAGGCAGCATAAGCTTGCAGAGCTATGGCTCTAGGAGCTCCTCGAACATAGTGTGGAGCTCCTGTCTCATGCACCACCTGCTGGCCTCGGTCAGCCCGCTTTCAGATGATATTTCTTTTATTCTGCTCCAGACCCATGGCTTAAGCTTGAGGTGTAGGGTTCTCCCCCTGCAGGTGAAGACGTACTCTATTTCCTCTGGGCTTCTAACGGGCTCTAGCTTGATGTTCAGCTTCCCTAGGGTGCAGCCTGCTGCCACCTGGATGCCATCAGCTGCACACGTGAATGGAGTGCTCAGCGGAGCCCTCACAACACAAGACATCTCAAACACAGACCTCGGCTCCAGAACCTCTACAGCCCTCCAACCAGCCCTATACCCGAGCACAAGCCACGGCCCCTCATGCCCATGGAAGACAGCAGCCACCCTGATGGTAAGCTGCCTCCTATCATCCCACGAGTAGCATGAGGCTTCACCAGGCACCCCCTAGACACCCCCAGCTACATGTGAGAGGCTATGGCCAGCTCTACAGCTAAGGAAGCTGAAGCCCTGCAGAGGATGCAGCCAGACATAGGAGGAAAGCAACTGCAGCCAGCAGGCTTCTCTAAGCTGTATAGTTGGCTGAAGACCCCCATATAGCGCCACCGACA
>QMWA01000134.1 GCA_003661385.1 Thermoproteota archaeon
AATGAGTAGTCTAGGTGGGGGCCTAGCTCACCTGGGCCATAGGCTGGGTGCATCAGGTTCACTTTGAGGGCTCTCCTGGCCTCCTCCTCTGTGAGCCAGGGCCTCCAGTCGACCATGGTGTTGAGCAGCCTTGTCGAGGCCCCAAGGTAGAATGTGTGGTCGAATAGTATCGTGGCGTTGTCGAACACCTCAGCTCTGTTGAGATGGACAAACCTTCTCTAGAAGTCCTGCTCCAGGACTATGCCCCTCTCCACAGACGGCTCCCCTCCTTCGCCTGGGGCTATCCTGTCAAATGGGGTGAGCAGGAATGGGTCTGCTGCCCCAACGAACATGATCTGAGCGCATATCAGCAGCCATATCCTGTACCTGAGGTACCCTGGGTCATGCCACTTCCTGAGGAGCAGCGGGTAAGCGTCAAGCGGGGTCGCGTTCGCTAAAGCTGCCCAGTCTTGGCGCCTGTAGAGCTCGAGGAGTGGCTCTGCGGCTTCCTTTAGGGGCTTGGCGTACTGCCTGAGCCAGCCTATCGCTCCCCATGGCGTCAAGATCCCCAGCGTGTAGTATACTCTAGCTCTGCAGGTGAGGTTCGGGTAGAAGTCGAGGATGATTTTGTCGTAGATCTCTACCTCGAGTGAGCGAGACTGGGCTAGTGGAGCTGGGGTTTGGAGGAGTGTGAGGAGGATGAGTGCTAGAGCACTCTTCCTCCATGTCATGGGCTCAGCCTACTACCTGATGTCACAAGCCATTATATGTCTATCGTCATACAGATAGGGTACTGTAAACTAGTTGAGAGGCGGGAAGACAGAGAGCATGCAGCCAGCAGTCTTCAGGTTACATGTCTAGCATGAGGGCTGGCAGCTGGTGGGGAGCAGATGGGCTAGAGCATCTTGTCTGTGATCTTCTCTGCTGGCTGCCTTTGTCCTCTTCTGGAAGCTCCTTGAGGCCTCGGCTGCATGCGGCTATGGCTCTAGGAGCTCATCGAGCATGGTATGGAGCTTGAGGTCGCGGTTGGGGGGTTGTCTTCAAGCCTGTTAGGAAGGTTTCTGCTAGAGACCTCCTGGGTGCAGGTGGAGCTTGAGGAGGTAGAGGAGCTTTGAGGAGGGGGTTTATAGACTCAAACGTGTTTATCTACGTGACCTTGAATGACTCAGCTTATGCCTTGACAGCCTTGAGTGTGCTCCTCGGGTTTGAGGGGGCCACTGAGCTAAGCTGCACCTCGACTCCGTGTTAAGTCGGGTCATAGTGCACTTGGCGAGGAGAGGGAGGGCTGCGGCTATCGAGGAGTTCTAACGGCTACCTTGACAGCGTACCCATACTGGTGCTTGAGACGACACGTAGAGGCTTCGAGGAAGCTAGGGAGCTTAGAGCCGAGCTAAAGCTCCCATGGAGGCTATGGGGTGTGGTTGCGGTTCATGACCTTTTGGGTGCGTGTGGTCTCATGTGGCTCTGGTGGGAATTCTGAGGAGGGTGTTGAAAGTTCGGTGTGTTGAACACCCTGGGTGGTTTTGACTTGCAGGCAGCAGAGCTTTAAGTGGGTTGGAGGGTGCTTTATAAGCGCGGAAACGTTTATAACGGGGGCTGTCGAGGGGTGATTGGTGTTTGTCTGGAGATTTCGTTGCCGCGGGACTGGTATGTTAACCCTCAGGTTTTAGGAGAGTTCTATGAGCGGTTTAAGGACAGGCCGCATGAGGAGATTCAGAGGTTCTCCTTTAACCAGGGCTTGGCTTTGGGGAGGAGGGTTGTCAGGGAGCTTGGTGTTAGAGGGGAGGGTGGGGAGGCTTTAGCAGCTGTCTTGAGGGAGGTTCTTAGGGGTGAGCCGACGGCGAAGATCCTTCTCGTTGAGAGGGATAAGGTTCTCCTCCGGAACTCGGGGTTTTGCCCCCTCATGACTGCAGCCTTGTCGCTAGGCCTCCCTTGGACGTGGCTTTGCAAGGTTCTTGGCTGGCCGTTCTTCCATGGCATTGCTTCCGCGGTCAACCCGAGGTTTGACTTGAAGATGGTTAAGCGGAGGGCTAAAGGCGACCCCTACTGTGATCACCTCTTCGAGCTGGGTGAGGGAAGGCTCATACTGCCTTAGCTTCCAGCGTGGTCTCATGAGGGCTGATGGCGCCTATGCTGCTTGAGAAGCCTCCAGTGAGGTTCCCCAGCTTAGTTCGCATAGAGGTTCTTCAGCCGGTGGAGGGGGCTTCTGCGAGCTCAGAGGCCCTCAGTGGGCTGAAGTCTAGGCTCGGTGACACGTGCTCTGAGGTTGGAGGCTGGCTGCTGCTTGATCTCAGCTCGGCTGAGGGGTGTGTGAAGGTGTTTGAAGGCGAGGCTGGCTGCTTCCTTGTAGCTGCTCTCGGCTTGAAAAGCGGCCTTCCAAGCCTCTCCTCAGGGGTGCAGGAGGATCTTGAGAGGCTTGTTGAGGAGCTGAGGAGCGCCGTGGGCTCTCCTCCCCTATCGGTTTTCACCATTAGGGTTGGCTTGTCGGAGAGCTTGGAGGGTGCTCTCCTCCACCTCGAAGAGTACCTTAGGCAGGCTGGGCGCTCAGCTAGGAGCATGGGCGTGGTGCGTGGGTGCCTCCTGGCCACGCTAGGCGAGGCCGCCACCGGGCTCTCATGCCCGATAGAAAGGGATTTAGCTGTGGTCCCCTTTGGCTGCAGCCTGGAGGATGCCCTCGACGTGCTTTGGGGGCTTTGCTTGGATGTGGCTCTTTTAGCGTCCTATGGGGGGCGGCTTAACGAGCTTAGAGTGAGCCGCGAGCCGGCGTTAAGGCAGATTGACGCCTCGGAGAAGAGCACTCAGATGAGGATCAATGAGATATTTGCTAGCCTCCGCCTGCCGTCGGAGGAGGTGGAGGAGGGGCTAGAGGGTGTGCTGAGGGAGGTGACAACCCTCTTTTCAAGCCTCTCCATACTCGTTAGCGCCATGAGGAGAGACCATGTGAGGGCTCAGGTCCTCCTCAGGCGTATAGAAAGCCTCTTCAGGGGCTGGGGCGAGGAGCCTCTAAAGGGCTACCCAACCAACTCCACCCTAGAACTTGACGCCTATAGAAGCCTGGTCGCCCCCTTCGGTGACTTCATAAGCCGCGTGGAGGCGCTAAGGGTCCAGCTAAACACCGTCCTCGACGCTGTCAGGACGTATCTCGGGATACAAGAGCAGAAGCTCAGCATGGAGGAGCAGACATCATCGAAAAGCCTGCTCGAGAGGCTAGTAAGGCTTCAGGAGGTTTTACACAAGCTCGAAGTCCTCATAGTAGCCTTCTACATCACGGAAATGGGGAGGCTTGTCTTCGAAGCCTTGGCCCACGAGATGGTCAACGTCTTAACAGCACTCTTCATCCCAGTAGCCCTGATCCTAGCCATCCTAGTGAGCCGCATGCTCCACAGGGAGCACTAGAGAAGCTGCGTCTGCAGCCTGAAGGCCTGTGCAGGAGCTGGACTTGAGCTCACGGATCTCCATCAGGCGCCGCCTCAGGGCAAGCCCTTAGCCTGGCTTGGCTACCACACATGTCTACCAGGCGGTTTGAGGGCTTGCTGAGCCACATGGCTGCCTCTGAGGAGCCATAGCCTGCCCACGCATGGTTTGATTGGGTCTGGCGTGCAGCTGAGAGCCGGCGAGAGGCCCCTCAGTGGACGCAGTATAAGCCCTCTAGCTCTCTCCAAAGACACCGCAGGCATTCGGTGTGCGGTGCAGCTTGCTTGGGCTTCAGAGGGGCTCTCAGCTCAAGGCTTATATTTGGATGCTGGTGCTGTTGGTGGGGGCTGAGATGGGGTTTGAGGAGTGCTGTAGGTATGTGGAGGTGCGTGGTGTAAGGCTCTATGTCTATGACTCCTCTGCTAGGAGAGAGTATGAGAGGAGGGCTACTCTGGTTTTCTTGCATGGGCTTCCTGGCCAGCTGACTAACTGGAAGTATCAGATCCCATTCTTTGAGAGGGAGTATAGGGTTGTGGCATATGACCAGCGTGGGTTTGGTAGGTCTAGTAAGCCTAAGAGGGTTGTGTTTGAGGACTTTACCAGGGACTTGGAGGAGCTGCTTGCTGAGCTTGAGGTGAGGGATGAGGATGCTGTGGTTGTTGGCCACAGCTTTGGTGGAGCTGTTGCACAGGCTTATGCTAGAGACCATGGTGTCAAGGGCTTGGTTCTTGTAGGGTCGCTTACGAGGTTCCGCTACGACCTGCTGGACTACATCATGTGGTATACGCCTGCTTTGATATGGAAGAGGCTTTTCTTCACCATGAACCCCTTGACCAAGAGGCTTTACCCGAAGGTCTTTCTGAGCCCTGCTTCACCCATCAAGGTCCTTGAGGAGTTCTATGAGGACAACAGGGAGTACTTCAGGGAGCTTCCTCCAAGCACCTACACGTACAGCAGGTACTTCAAGGGCTATGATGCCTCAAGCTGGCTTCACCAGGTTGCTGCTCCAACGCTCATCGTGGTTGGAGAGGATGATGTGGTGACTCCTCTAGAGGAGAGCAGGAGGATAAGTGAGCTGATACCGAACTCCAAGCTGGTGGTGGTGGAGAAGGCAGGGCACCTGATACTATATGAGAAGCCTGAGGAGCTGAACGCCACCATAATGGGCTTCCTGAAGGAGATAGGCGCCTGAGCAGCTAGCCTCAAGGGCGCCAGCTGAGCCGTGTGTACGCTGAGCTGACGAGAGCTGGTGGGGTGCCTTGCGTGAGCTGGTGAGGTGTGTACGGCCTCAGCTCTCCGCTGGCCTCAAGCAGCGCGTGCAGGGAGCTCTCTAGGCTGATGCTCCTGTGTGCAGCTTGTGAGCTGCTTACCCTATGTGGTGAAGGTGAGGGCTGCTGTCACGAGCTATGTAGAGTGGGTGTCGTAGGGCAAGTGTGTCTGGGTGGCGCCCTTCCTTCTCGCTATGCGCGCTGTAGGCCTATATGTAGATGCATGTGAGCCCTTGAGCAAGCTCCCGCTCTATCTGCTGCTTCTGGGTGCTTGGTGTAAGCACCTTAAGGGGTGGCTCGTGGTGCTGCTATGCTTAAAAGAATGGGGCTAGGTGGGTGGGTATGGTTCGTGTAGAGGACTTGAGTGAGGGTAATGTTGACGACCTGATTTCCATCTGCTCTTCTAAGC